>DXAB01000027.1 GCA_019117265.1 Candidatus Olsenella pullicola | reverse complement strand
ATGTCCTGGATGCGCAGGCCGGTGCGGTTCATCTTGTCCATGTAGCAGGGGCCGACGCCGCGCTTGGTGGTGCCGATGAGGTTCTTGCCGAGCTTCTTCTCGTGGGCGCCGTCGAGGTCCTTGTGGTAGGGCATGACGATGTGCGCGTTACCGGAGATCTTGAGGCGCTCGGCAGAGATGCCCTGCTCGGCGAGCATGTCAATCTCCTGGAGAAGGATCTCCGGGTCGACGATGCAACCGTTGCCGATCACAGGGTAGGTGCCCTCGTACATGACGCCGGAGGGGACCTGGTGCAGCGCCAGCTTCTTGCCGTTGGCGATGACGGTGTGACCAGCGTTGGCGCCGCCCGCATAACGGCAGACCACGTCAAAGTCGCCAGAGATGAGGTCGGTGACCTTACCCTTGCCCTCGTCGCCCCACTGAGTTCCCACGAGCACTGATGCCGACATGTGCGCCCTTTCGTCGCGTTTCACATACAGGGCTCATTATACGGCAATTGCCAAGAAGCACGAGAGCCTTCGGGGTGCGATATGACCCTGACGTCAGAGCTGGCTGTCACAGAATCCTCCAGCCCCAGCAAATGAGGACGACGCATGCTTTGTCAGGCTGCTCTGCTGTGCAAAAGTCGCGCTTGTGCCACATTTGCGCAGATCAACGAGAGCGTGCCTGATAATCGACAAAGTGCCCCGTCATCAAATGCTGGACGCCTACTCGTGGAAGCTGTCGATCTCCACGAACTTTGTTGAGCCGGGAAGGAACGTGAGCGGAATGTCCGCCAGCGCGCCCGAGCGGTTCTTAGCGATGATGAAGGTGGTCTCGTTCATAGCTGGACGGTCCTCGCGCGCGGCCTCGTCCTCGTTCATTGAGCGGTCAAGCAGGGCGACGATGTCCGCATCCTGCTCGATGGAGCCGGACTCTCGCAAGTCGGAGAGCTGCGGGCGCTTGCCTGTGCGGTTCTCGACGGTACGGTTGAGCTGGGAGAGCGCCACCACGGGCACCTCAAGGTCCTTTGCCATGATCTTGATGCCGCGGCTCATCTCGGAGACCTCGGTAGCGCGGCTGTCCGCGCGGCGCTGGCCGGCGGGCGGTGAGATGAGCTGCAGGTAGTCGATGATCACGATGCCGAGCTTCTTGCCGTGCAGGATGCGGCGGGCCTTGGCGCGAATCTCCGTGACCGTAGTGCCCGGCGTGTCGTCGATCATGATGTCGAGCTGCGAGAGGCTGTTGGTGGCCTCGAGGATCTGGGGCCACTGCTCCTTGCGGATGCGCGCCGAGCGAATCTCCTGCAGGCCCACGCGCGCCTCTGCGGCAAGGAGGCGCTGCGCGATCTCCACCTTGGACATCTCGAGCGAGAAGAGCGCGACGGAGGCGCCGGCAAAGGCTGCGTTGGTGGCAAGGTTCAGGGCAAACGACGTCTTGCCCACGCCCGGTCGGGCGCCGATGACGACCATCTGGCCCGGACGCAGGCCGAGCAGCGTCTCGTCGATGCGCTTGAAGCCCGTGGAGACGCCGAGCTGGCCACCGGGATTTGCGGCGTTCTGGCCAAGCTCCTCGTAGAGGTCGGCCATGATCTCCTCGAGGGACTGCTCACCGGACTTGACGTCTCGGTTGGTGACGTCGAGGAGCAGGCGCTCGGCTCGGTCCACGACCTCCTTGGTGTCCTCGGGGGCGTCAAAGGCGAGGGCGGTGATCTGCGCGGACGCGTTGATCATCTTGCGCAGCGTGGTATCGCGGTGCAGCATCTCAACGTGGCGGCGCCAGCCCACGAGCGCCAGGGAGTTGGTCCCCAGACCCAGAAGGAAGCTGCGGCCACCCACCCGCTCAAGCTCGCCCGTACTGCGCAGGTAGTCTGCCAGAGAGATGGTGTCGATGGGGAGGTTCTTGTCAAACATCTCGCGTATGGCGACAAAGACCGTGCGGTTGGACGGTAGGTAGAAGTCATCCGGCTCGAGGTCGATGAGGCACTCCTGCAGGGCGTCCGGGGAGACCATCATGGCGGAGAGAACCGACGCCTCGGCCTCGGTGTCCTGCGGCATGGCGGCTCCCTCGGCAATGGTCATCTTGGTGGGGTTGACGTCGTATTCCCTCTGCGCCACGGTGGCTCCTCTCAATCGGTCCGTCCATTCTACTCCGCGACACTCTGACGCCCGGCTCTGACGCGAGTCTCAACAAGCGTTGGCATTCGACAAGCGGCGAGCGCCTGAACGGCGGTTTTCTCGCTTTTCGACGTTTTCAACAAAATGTTCTCGCTGGTAAAAAACGAGTTTTCGACATTCTGTGGCAGTATCAACAGACGCGGGAAGACTCCCGGATTGACTTGGGATTTCTATATAAAAGGGTGTATCGAACAATAAAACCGCAGGTAAACGCTGGTATCTAGAATATGAGCCACAAAAGGACCCCGAGTGCCACCTGGACTCCCGGGGTCCCAACTTACACTTTTCTGACCTGCGGTTCTTGTAGAAACCCGCAGCTCAGAGAGAGGTGCGTTGAAAAGTGCTACTCGGCCTCAACAGCCTCGGCCTCAGCCTCAACCTCGACGACCTCGGCCTCCTCCTCGACGGTCTCCTCCTCGGTCACGCCCACGAGGACGTTGACCACGGCGGTGATCTCACGATAGAGGTTGACCTCGACGGCGTGCTTGCCGGAGGTCTTGATGTTGTTGCCGCGGCCGACGCGCTTGCGGTCGACCTCGACGTCGAGCTGCGCCTTGATGGCGTCGGCGATCTGGGCGGGGGTGACGGAGCCAAAGAGCTGGCCCTCCTCGCCGATCTTGGCGTCGACGGTCACCGACTTGCCGTCGAGAGCGGCCTTGGTGGCCTCGGCGGCGGCGATGCGCTGAGCCTCGCGCTTCTCAATGTTGTGGCGACGCTCCTCGAGCTGCTTGATGTTGCCCGGGGTGGCGGGCTGGGCGATCTTGTTGGGGAACAGGTAGTTCTCCGCGTAGCCCTGGGCGACGTCAACGATGTCGCCCTCTCCGCCCTTGCCCCGGAGCTCACCCAAAAGGATGACCTTCATGTGACACTCCTTCGGTCGGTCGGCCTGAGCCGACCCTAGTCTTGCCTCGCGTTGCCCTGCTCGCCGGCAACCTCGCCCCGTGTGAGGTGACGAAAGTTGGCCCAGATGTCCGCAAGGCCCACAAGGCTCATTACGACGAACTGTACTTCGAGATAGAGCGCTAGCGCGCCGAGAAGGAACTTTGTCAGGACGCTCGTGCCGCGCTGGTCGAGCGACCAGGCAAGCACGGCAAAGCCCTGTGCCGCAAAGGCAAACCTCAGGCCCATGACCAGGTTGGCCGAGACCATGAGGGAGGCCCTGGCGGCCGCGCCCTCAAACGTGAGCCCAAAGGCAACGCCCGCCGCCGCGGCAACAAGCGCCGCCACGACCCAAACGGGCAGGTCGTAGGAGACGAGCTTGGGCACGGTGAGGTCCTTCTCTGCTGCCCTCTCCGCGGCCATGCCTGCGCCGATGGTGGCAAACAGGTACGAGCCAAACGCGCTCACCAGGTACGCCGTGGGCCAAAGAAGGCTCACGACGGCCCTGACCTGCTGCATGAGGGCACTCACGGCAACGGAGGTCTCAGAAAGCTCCTCCGAGACGAGCGTGACGAGCTCGTCAACGCTCGCCGTGAGCGTTGTGCCCTGCGAGGCGGCGAGAAGCGCGTCCGCCGCGATGGTGCACCCCGCCGCAAGGGCGACGACGATGCAGCCAGCGCCAGGGGTAAGCCTGCCCCTGAGGAGCGCCTCGGCAACCGCCACGGCAACAAGAGAGGACACCACGGCCGCAACCACAGATGAGATGCCGCGCGAGAGACTCAAGGCAACCGCTGCGGCAACCGCTGCGGCGGCGCCTGCGAGCCTGCCCCTGACCCCGCCCCTCGTGGCGGCGGAGACGTAGCCGTACCCAACGAGCACCGGTCCGATGAACGCGAACGTCGAGGACGCCACGACACCTCCCAGCGCGCAGAGGAACAGCCCGGCCGGCAGCGAGAGCCTCGGGCGGCCCGCCCGAGCGGAGCCCGCAGGGACAATGCCGCGGTTGTTGCGCGCCGCACCGTCCTTCTCGCCAAATCCCCGCGGTGAGGGAGGGAGGCCGTTTGTGGGACAGTCACTCATCTTGGCTGCGCTCTTCTACCGAAGTGACGCCTAGCCGCGGTTGCGGCCGCCGCGGCTGGAGACCACGGGGACGGTGTAGGGGAGAAGCGCCATCTCACGAGCGCGCTTGATGGCAAGCGCGATGTCGTGCTGGTGCTGCGTGCAGGCGCCAGTGACGCGACGCGGCTTGATCTTGCCGCGGTCGGTCATGTACTTGCGGAGGAGCTGCACATCCTTGTAGTCGATGTACTTGGTCTCCTCCTTGCAGAACTGGCAGTACTTGCGACGCGGCTGGCGCTGAAAATCCTGCTTCTGCTGAGCCATGTCTTCTTTGCCTTTCTGTTGCGGACCGGGCGCGGGGCCCGTTCCGCCGGATGGTTAGAACGGGATGTCCTCGTCGTAGACGTCTGCCGACGGCGGGGCCTGGACGGCGGGGGCGTAGGCCTGCTGCGGGGCAGGTGCCGCTGCAACCGGCATCGGAGCTGCGGCAGCCGGGGCGGCATAGGTCGGGTTGGCATAGGGGCCACCCGCGGGGGCGCCTCCCTGCTGCCCTCTCGAGGACAGGAAGTCAACCTCATCGACCACGACCTCGAGCTTGCTGCGACGCTGGCCGTCCTTCGTCTCCCAGGAGCTGTAGCGAAGCTTGCCCTCAACGGCAACCTTCGAGCCCTTGGAGAGGAAGCGGGAGAGCGGTTCGGCACGGGCGCCAAAGACGACGCAGTCCACGAAGTTGGGAACGTCCTCCCACTCGTTGGTCTGCGGGTTGCGGCGACGGTCGTTCACGGCAACGCCAAACGAGAGAATCTGGGTACCGCTGCCGGTCACGCGCAGCTCGGGGTCACGCGTGAGGTTGCCAGAGATGTTTACCCTGTTGATGCTCATGTTCTCACTCCCTCTCACCTGCGGGCCGCGTGGCCCGCGCTTCCATGCCTAGTCCTTGTCGACGCGGCGCACGACCATGTGGCGCTTGACGGCGTCGTTGATGCGCAGAACTCGATCGAGCTCGGCGATAACGGTGGGATCTGCGTGGAAGTTGATGAGGGT
>DXAB01000200.1 GCA_019117265.1 Candidatus Olsenella pullicola | reverse complement strand
CTCGGCTTTGTGTGGATCAAGCTCTGCCTGCCGTGGATGCTCAGGCTCATCAACCTCATCCCCTGGAAGATCCGCTACTCCTTCACCACGCTCTGCGCCGTTCTCATGCTGGTGAACGGCGTCATGACGCTGCAGTCCCTCGAGTGCTGGTACCAGCGCGAGAGCGGCCTCGCGCCGAGCTCGCCCGTGGAGGAGTTCTACGCCGAGCACTACGACAACGCCTACATGCAGCATCGCTTCCAGAGCATGGAAATCACGCCGGAGAACAGCGCCCGCGCGGCGTGACGAAGCAGGGCACAAATCGGGACGTTTTGGGTTTCACGCCATCGTGCGCTGAGCGGATGACCGTTCCGAGGTCCTTCTCGGCGATTGTGGGCAACAAGTTTTATTTAAGAACTTGATAATACTGAGAAAAGTGGCGAGAAGTACCTCACAGGTCCTCTTTATCGGGAAATTGGGCAAAAGGTTTGATGCCAAGACCGGAAGGCCATCAAACCTTTTGCCCAAAACTTCCCGTTGGAGACAGAGGGGGGTCGCTCAGAGCAGGTATCGCTCAGAGTAGGTATCGGTTAGGCGCGAGGAACGGAAGGTGAGGTCGGATCTTCGCGGTATCAGCGGCGCACGTAACCCGTCTGCGGGCGCGCCAGCCGGTGGGCGCCCACCAAGATGACCACGCCCAAAACCACGAGCGGCAGGCTCAGGAGCTGGCCCATCGTGATGGGGCCGAAGAGGTAGCCGAGCTGCGCGTCGGGAACGCGGACAAACTCCACGAGGAAGCGGAACACGCCGTAGAGGACGAGGAACATCCCCATGAAGGTGCCCTGCGGACGCGGCGGCACGCGGCGCGACATCAGGTAGAGCACGAGGAAGATCACAAGCCCCTCGAGGATGGCCTCATAGAGCTGGGAGGGATGGCGATACACGCCTCCGCCCGTCTCAAACATCACGCCCCAGGGGAGGTCCGTCTCCTTGCCCCAGAGCTCACCGTTCACGAAGTTGGCGCAGCGGCCGAAGAAGAGGCCGAGCGGGGCACCGATCACCCCGAGGTCGCACACCGTCGGCACGGAGATGCCGTAGTGACGGCACACCAAGGCGCCACCCACGACCGCACCCACCAGGCCGCCGTGGAAGCTCATGCCTCCCTCCCAGGTGGCAAAGATCTCGAGCGGGCTCGAGAGCGAGAGCCCAGCGCCCCAGATGTAGAAGATCACGTAGAACAGACGCGCGCCGATGATGATGCCAAAAACCACGCCGATCACGATGGAGAAGACGTCGTCAACGGAGAGCCCCAGCTTCCAGCGCTTCTGCGTGCGCCACATCACAACGCCGGCACAGATGAAGCCCAGCAGGTAGGCAATGCCGTACCAGCGCACGGTGAGCGGGCCCAGCGAGAAGGCCACCGGATCGAGCATGTGGTAGAGGTCGTCGAGAAACACGTTCTTCTCCGCCCGTCCTTCTGGCCCGCGCTAGAACGCGGCGGGCTGGACGCGCGTCACACCGGGGACGTGCTCCATGAGGATGCGCTCGATGCCCTCGGACATGTCCAGGCTGGAGAGGGGACAGCCGGCGCAGGCGCCCTGCATCTCCAGGGTGACCACGCCGTCGTCGGTCACGTCGATGAGGGCCACGTCGCCGCCGTCGGCCTGGAGGCTCTGACGGATGACGTCGAGGGTAGCGTCGAGAAGTGCGCGGTCAACGGCCATGTGAGTTCCTTTCTCGGTGCCCGCGCGGCGCGGCCGCCGGGCAGTTTGGTTTTCCGAGGAACATGTTACCCAATGCCAGCAAAAAGATGCCCGGAAGTGTGGCCGCCCAGGCGCTGCGCGGGACGGCGCCCCTCGCGGGAGGCCTCCACGGCGCGTACCACGCAATCGACGGCAGCGCTGACCTCGGGCACGTCCATGAGCTGGGCGTCAACCATGAGGCGCGTGACGCCCGCGGAGAGGAGCTCCGCGACCTGCGGCGTAGCGTCGAGCGGGCTTGCCGAGAAGATCCTCGAACGGCCGTTGACGTCCGTGCGCACGGGCAGCTCGCGGGCATCGATGTCGCGCAGGGAGAGGTGACGCAGACGCAGCGCGCAGCGGCGGCAGTCGTGCACGCAGCGGCCGAGCGCCTGCAGCACGCAGTGCTCGCTCGTCATCACGCGCTCGCGGCCGAGGACCGAAAGGCCCACGGGAACGCGCGACGCGCGGGCGAGCGCGCAGACCTCGTCGAGCGTGAGCTCCGGTGAGAGCCAGACTCCCGCCGCGCCCGCGGACTCCAGGGCCGCCAGGCAGGACTCGTTGTGCGCCGGGATGCAGGAGCGGATCTCGGGCGCGGCCCCGCGCTCGACAGCGAGCGCGAGCTCCGAGACGTTGCCCACCGCCACGGGGTCTCCGGGCCTCACCCATCCGTCGAGACGCGCGTGGTCCCCCTCGCGGCAGATCTCGTCAAGCCAGGGAATCACGCCCTCAGGCCACGTGCCCTCGGCAAGATCGTCCGCCGGCGCGTAGACGCGCGTCGCGCCCGCCGCGAGCGCCGCCTCCGCGCACTCCGGCGTCATCACCAGCGCACACACCTCGGCGTTACGAAGGGACAGTCCCTTCGTAACATCCTCATGGGAAACGTTGCGAAGGGACGGCCCCTTCGCAACACGGGCGGCGTAGGGGGCGAGAAGGGCCTCCTCCAGGCGAGCGCACGCCTCGGCACGGACCTTATGGACCGCCGAGAAGCCCATGCCGCAGCCGGGATCCAGCTCAACGGAAAAGCTCACGGGCTCAAAGGGGCTCTGCCCCATGCGGCCCACGTGCTCGACGAGGTCCTTCTCGTCCACGGGGCGCGTGCGGGCCGCCTCCACGACAAAGCCCTCCGCCCGTGCCGATGCCGCGCCGTCGGCGCACACGAGCTCCACGCCAAACGGCTCGCCCAGGCGCGCCGTCACCCGCACGTGCACGGGACGACGGCGCACCACGTCCTTGTCGGCCACGCGAGCCGCGTCGTCGAGTGCGCGCTGAGAGCGGATCACGCGCACGACCGAGCCCGCGGGCATCGGGCGCGCGGCGCGGCACGTAATCTTCTCCCCCGCCGCGGCGTCCACCGGGGCCGGCGCCGTGAGAAACTGCGTCGGGTCGTCAACCGGGCGAATCTCAAGCAGGTCGCCCGCGCCCACCGGGGCGGAGAGGCGCACCTCAACGTCCGCGCGTGTGTGCCGACGCAGGCGCTCGCGCCCGCCCGAGCCTCCCCCACGACGCACGACGGCGTCCTCGAGGGCGCGCGATCCCACGACCTCGCCCACAATCTCGCCGCGGTTGTTGGAGCGCTCGTAGCTCATCATCTCGTTGCCCGAGCGCCCCCAGAGATAGCTGTCCGTGAAGTCTCTGTTGAAGGCGCGCTTGAGCTGGCGATGCCGCGCGGCGGCGTCGGAGTCCTGACCCGCGGCCAGCGCGTCGAGTGCGTCGCGGTACGCCGAGACGACGGAGAACACGTAGTCGGGCGCCTTCATGCGCCCCTCCACCTTGAGCGACCCCACACCCGCGTCGCGCATCTCGGCGAGATGGTCCACGGTGCAGTAGTCCTTGGGGCACAAGAGGCGCGTGCCGCCCACCCCGCGGCTCTTCTCGGGGAGGCCCTGCGTGGCCACGCCCGGAATCTCGAGCACGTTGCCGTCCTCGTCAACGAGGTCGTACGGTAGGCGGCAGGGCTGCGCGCAGAGCCCCCGGTTGGCGGAGCGCCCGCCGTTCATCGAGCTCATGAGACACACGCCCGAGTAGCAGAAGCAGAGCGCCCCGTGGCCAAAGCACTCCAGCTCCACGCCCTCCTCGGCAATGCGAGAGATTTCCTCCAGCGAGAGCTCGCGCGAGAGCGTCACGCGGTCCACGCCCCAGACGTCGCGGCACCACGCCACGCCGCGCGCGTCCTGCACGTTTGCCTGCGTGGAGACGTGGGTCTCGATCTCTGGCCAGCGCCGACGGACCTCCGACAGGAGCCCCCAGTCCTGGATGATGAAGGCGTCCGCGCCCAGGCCCCACGCGCGGCGCACCAGCTCCAGCACGCGCGGCATCTCCTCGGTGGAGATGGCCACGTTCACGGTCACGTACACGCGCGTACCGGCCAGGTGGGCGCGCCGGCACGCCGCGGCAAACGACTCGTCGTCAAAGTTCTTGGCACCGCGACGGGCGTTGAAGTCGTTTCCCAGGCCGCAGTAGATGGCGTCCGCCCCGGCCGCGAGCGCGGCGTTGAACGGCTCGGGTCCGCCGGCGGGCGCCAGCAGCTCCGGAACCCCGTGCGCCTGCAGAAACGTGGCTCTTCTCGTCACGCCTACACCAGGCGCGCCCAGCGCTTCTTGCCGGACTGGACCGTCGTGCCGGCCGAGAAGAGCGACGCCTCCACGTTGTAGCACTTGGGGGCAACGGCCTCGCCGTTGATCTTGACGCCGCCGCCGTCAACGAGGCGGCGCGCCTCGCCGGCGGACTTGGCGATGCCCACCTCGACGAGCAGCTTGCCGAGGTAGACCTTGCCCTCGTCGTTGACCTCGGCGACGCTCACGGGGAACTCCGGCATGTCCTCGGGGGCCTCGGCACGCTTGAACTGCGCGTCGAAGGCCGCGCTCGCCGCGGCACCGGCGCCCTCGCCGTGATAGAGGTCCACGATGTTTGCGGCCAGCTCACGCTTGAGCGCGTACGGGTCGGCGGAGCCGTCGGCAAACGCCGCGTCGATGGCGTCGAGCTTGTCCATGTCCGCCGTGGAGCAGAGGCGCCAGTAGAGCGGCACCAGCTCGTCGGTGATGGACATGACCTTGCCGTACATGTCGGCCGGCTCGTCGGTGAGGCCGACGTAGTTGCCGTAGCTCTTAGACATCTTCTTGTGGCCGTCGGTGCCCACCAGCAGCGGCATCGTGAGGGCCACCTGCGGCTCCATGCCCATGGCGCGCATGAGGTCGCGGCCGGCAAGGAGGTTGAAGATCTGGTCGTTGCCGCCCATCTCCAGGTCCGCCTTCACCACAACGGAGTCGTAGGCCTGCAGCACCGGGTAGATGAACTCGTGCAGCGCGATGGACTTGCCCTCGGTGTAGCGGTTGTGGAAGTCCTCGCGCTCGAGGATGCGGGCCACGTTGAACTGGCTCATGAGCTTCAGCATCTCGGCGAGGTTGAGGCCCTTCAGCCAGTCGCCGTTGTGGACGATCTGGGTCTTCTCGGGGTCGAGCACCTTCATGGCCTGCTCAACGTAGGTCCTGGCGTTGGCCTCCACCTGCTCCTCGGTAAGGGGCGGGCGGGTGGAGTCGCGGCCGGACGGGTCGCCAATAAGGGCGGTGCCGTTGCCGATGATGAGCGTCACGTTGTGGCCCAGGTCCTGGAACTGGCGCATCTTGCGCAGCGGGACGGCGTGGCCGAGGTGAAGGTCGGGGCTCGTGGGGTCAACGCCCAGCTTGATGTTGAGCGGGGTGCCCTTCTCGAGCTTTTTCCTGAGCTCATCGAGCGGCACGATCTGCATCGTGCCGGACGTGATGACCTTGAGCTGTTCGTCAACTGGAAGCAACGATCTCTCCTCCATAGCATTCTCGTATTACCTGCAATCTATTAGGATAACAGGTTATCCGTGCCGCTGGGCACACCGTCGCGTTTCAGCTTTTTCACCGTCTCAACACGTCGTGGCGCCGCGGCGAGAAGGGCGGGCGCGCAGCACCTATAATGTTGCTCGACTGTGGACGGATGCTCCCTGAACAGGAGGAGTACATGGGGATCAGGACCCGCAGGGCTCGCGCGCACTCCAAGACCCACTTCGTGGGCTTTGGCATCGCGGGCGTGTTCGGCTTCATAGCGCTTCTTATCGTGACGCTCGCGCTCTCGCTGGGCGCCGTCGTCACGTCGTGGCTCCAGGACCTGCCGGACTACACCTCCGCCGACGCCTTCCTCGTTGCGGAGCCCACACGCGTCTATGATGCGGACGGCAATGAGATCGTGGCCTACTACCTGCAGAACCGCCGCTCGGTGGACCTCGACCAGATCTCCGACTACGTGAAGAAGGGCACCGTCGACACCGAGGACACGCGCTTCTACTCGCACAACGGCATCGACATCGAGGGCATCTTGCGCGCCGTGGTGGTTCAGCTGACCGGCGGCTCCGAGGGCGGCTCCACCATCACCCAGCAGCTCGTGAGAAACACGGTCCTCTCGGACGAGCAGTTTGAGAACTCGCTGCGCCGCAAGGTGCGCGAGGCCTACATCGCCATCCAGATGGAGAAGACGTACAACAAGGACCAGATTCTCAACATGTACCTCAACACCATCTTCTATGGCAACGGCGCCTACGGCATCGAGGCCGCCGCCATCACCTACTTCAACAAGAGCGCCTCGGACCTCACCCTGAACGAGGCGGCCACGCTCATCGGCATCCCCAACTCCCCCACCGCCTACGACCCCTTTGCCAACTACGAGAGCTGCAAGTGGCGCCGCAACATCGTCCTCGAGCGCATGCTCTCAGCCGGCACCATCACGCAGGAGGAGTACGACGCCACCATCGCCGAGGAGATTCCGCTCAACCCCGGCAGGCTCACGGACTCCACGAGCGACTACCCGTACTTCACGGACTACGTGCGCGACCTGCTGCTCCAGGACTTCTCCACGGACACCGTCCAGCAGGGTGGCCTCAAGGTCTACACCACCCTCGAGCCCGACAAGCAGAAGGCCGCCGAGGAGGCCTGCCTTGAGCGCGTCGAGAGCTTTGGCAACGACGACGTGCGCAGCGCCCTCGTATCCGTTGACAACTCCAACGGCCACATCGTGGCCATGGTCGGTGGCCAGCACTACGGCAACGGCGAGGGCGAGAGCATGTACAACCTCGCCACCGCCCGCCGCTCCCCCGGCTCCTCGTTCAAGATGTTCACGCTCGTGGCCGCCATGCTCGAGGGCATGAGCCCCACCGTCAGGCTCAACTGCAACTCCCCGATGCAGATCACGCCCAGCTACCTGCTGAGAAACAACAACAACAACCAATACGGCATCCTCACGCTCGCCGGTGCGACGGCGCTCTCCTCCAACACCGGCTACGCACAGGTGGGCATGACCATCGGCCTGGACAGGGTCGCCGAGACGGCGCACCTCATGGGCATTGACTCCGAGATCAGCGAGACCAACCCATCCATGATCATCGGCACGAGCGAGGTCACCGTGCTCGAGATGGCCGAGGCCTACTCCACGCTCGCAAACGCGGGCGTGCACCGCAACGCCATCGCCATCACCAAGATCGAGGACCGCAACGGCAACATCGTCTACGAGCACGAGGATGACTCCGAGCAGGTCATCGACGATGCCGTTGCCTGCGACGCCATCGAGGTCCTCGAGGGCGTCACCAAGTCCGGCCAGACCGGCTGGTACGTGGCGAGCCACTTCTACCAGAACCAGCCCACGGCAGGAAAGACCGGTACCTCCAACGACGCCGACAACTTCTGGTTCTGTGGCTTCACGCCCCAGCTCACCACCGTGGTGTGGGTGGGTGACCCGAGCAAGACCGGTGAGACCATCTACATCAACGGCGCCCTGGGCACCACGCAGAACACCTCGCAGCCCATCTGGTGCGACTACATGAACGAGGTGCTCGACGGCGTTGAGCGCGAGGAGTTCCCCACCTCCGACCACGAGGCGACCTACAAGCCCAACAGCACGTGGACGTTCAGCGGCACCGACGACAGCCTCAACTCCGGCTACACCTACCAGCAGCCGGTCCAGCAGACCCCCGAGGAGAAAACCGAGACCACCGAGACCGAGACCCCGGAGCAGGACGACCCGTCAACTCCCTCCGAGCCCACAACACCGACGGAGCCCACCACCCCCACGACGCCCGAGACGCCCTCCGAGCCCACAACTCCGACGGAGCCCACGACTCCGGAGCCCGAGACGCCCTCCGAGCCCAGCACTCCGACGGAGCCCACCACCCCCACCGAGCCCACGACGCCGACAGAGCCCACGACGCCGAGCACCGACGGAGCGACCACCACGCCGTAGGGCGCGTCGCACGTTGCGAGAACGGGGCCGGACGCAGCGAGAAGAGCTGCGTCCGGCCCCGTTTTCTGCTCTGCCCGCGCACCGCGCGCGGGCTCTCCTAACGCGTGTCCGCGAGCTTCTCGATGAGGGCCTGGAGCATGACGGCGCCCTCGGAGGAATCCGCGATGATGAGGACGGTGTCGTTTCCTGCCACGGAACCCAGCGCGTGGGCCAGGTCCGCGTCATCGATGGCGGCGGCAACGCCGGAGGCAGTCCCGGGCTGGCACTTCACGACGACGAGGTTCTCGGCACGCGCCGCGCTCACCACAAACTCAGAGAGCATCCGCTGCAGGTGAAGGTCCTCGGCGAGCACGTAGACGCCCTCGGAGAGCTTGCGCAGGCCCATGTCGGCAACGTCGCGGGAGACCGTGGCCTGCGTGCAGGAGAACCCCAGGGCGCGCAGCTCGTCCACGAGGGCGCGCTGGGTCCTGATGGACTTCTCCCTCACGATCTCGCGGATGGCGTCCTGACGGTTGTTCCTCCGCCTCATCAAACAGCCTCCGGTTGATAGATTTCCATGAATACCACTCCCCGATTATACTCAGGCATGAGTAAGAAGATGATGTCCCAAGGGATTATCATTCGATAGGTAGCACGTTTGCGCACGTCTCACGGAGGCATCATGTCATACGGCGATAGGGGCGACAGGCCTCGCATGGACTCGGGACGATCCGTCGACCTTTCCCGTCACAGCTCGCGCGGAGCGCGCCCGCGCACAACGCTCGGGGGCTCGTATCACGGCCCGCGGGGCACCTCCTCGCGTGGCGGCGGCCTCAAGCCCCCCTCGCGCGGCGGTGCCGGCTACCCACTGCGGGAGCGCAGCATCAACTTCCAGAGCGGCAGGGCGAGAAGGACGCTCGGCAACCGTCGCCTGCTCATCCTCGGCGCCCTTGCCGTGGTCCTCATCATCCTGCTCGTGGTGGGCATCTCGAGCTGCATGCGCGCCTGCTCCGCCGACCAGCAGCCCTCCAACGCCAACCCCGTCGACTCCCGCGTTGCCGCCGGCGTGGACGAGGAGCTGACGGGCGAGTTCTCCGCTGCGCTCAACAGGGGCGAGAAGCTCGCCGGCATTGCGGCAAACGCAGACAAGTACGCCGACCAGGGTCTTCTCGAGCTTGCGCTCAACCAGCCCGAGGCCATAGACTTCGTTGCCGCCTACCCCGACGCCGAGAAGACCGCCCAGCCCTACGAGGACTCCGTCACCGCGGGCACCGTCCCCGAGCTCTACTGCTGGGATTCCCGCTGGGGCGCCGTCGACTTTGTCGGCCGGTCGCTCGCCATCACGGGGTCCGGACCGACGGCCCTCTCCATGGCCTACATGGGCCTCACGGGCAGCGCAGACAAGGCCCCCGCTGACATCGCCCAGCTGGTGAGCGATGCCGAGCAGACCGACGAGGTCTCGGGCATGTCCGGCGAGTTCCTCGAGAACGGCCTCGCCGACCTTGGCCTGTCCTGCTCGACCTACACCTCAAACGCCGACAACCTGAGCCAGGTGCTCGACGCGGGCACCTACGTGCTCATCGAGACGAGCGCGGGCTCGCTCACGGACACCGCCCACTGGGTGATTGTGGTGAGCGAGAACGATGACGGCTCCCTCGTGGTCTACGACCCCACCTCCCCCGAGGTGAGCGCACGCCCCTGGGACCCCGCGACCCTTGCCTCCTCCACGACCACGCTCTACGCCCTCAGCTCCGGCGAGGCCGGCACGGAGGCGGATTCCAGCGCGGAGTAGCTCGCGTCAGCACACAAGGAGCCCCGCCCGTCTCCTAGGAGGAAGATTCGCGCTGCGCACTTCCTCGTGGAGGCGGGCGGGGCTCCCGCGTACGTATGGGGAACGCTAGGACAGAATCTCCTTGGACGCGGCCTCGAGCTTGGCGCGGACGGCCTCGGACTCCTCGCGCGTGGCGCCCTTTGAGAAGAGGTATGCCTTGACCTTGGGCTCGGTGCCGGACGGACGGAAGATGACCTTGTTGTCGTCCTCAAGACGGAACTCGATGACGTTGGCCGGCGGCAGCACCTGCGCGGCCTCCTTCTGCAGGCCAGAGACGCGCGGCATCTCGGGGCCGGTGGCGTAGTCGGTCATGCCGAGGACCTTGTAGCCGGCAATCTCGGTCGGCGGGTTCTTGCGCAGACTGTCCATGATGCCGGCCATCTTGTCGGCGCCCGCGGCGCCCGGGAAGGACGCGTTGACGGTGCCGTTGAGGTAGTAGCCGTACTTCTGGTAGAGGGCGTCCATGGCCTCATAGAGGTCCATGCCCTTCTCGGCGTAGTAGGAGGCCATCTCGACGCAGAGCATCGTGGCGACGATGGCGTCCTTGTCGCGGGCGTGCGTGCCCACGAGGTAGCCGTAGGACTCCTCGAAGCCCATGAGGAAGCGGTCCTCCTCGCCCTCGTCCTTGAGCTGGTCGATCTGGTCGCCAATGTACTTGAAGCCGGTGAGGACGCGCCTCATCTCAAAGCCCCAGTCGCGCGCGAGCGCGTCGGGCATGGAGGACGAGACGATCGTGGACACGGCAACCTTGGACGCCACGTCCTCGCCGTTGTCCTTGGCCATCGTGGCGAGCCAGTCCATGAGCAGGACGCCCATCTCGTTGCCGGAGAGCAGGACGTAGTCGCCGCCGTGCGGGATGGCGGTTCCCATGCGGTCGGCATCCGGGTCGGTGGCCACGACGAGGTTGGGCTTGACCTCCTCGGCGAGCTTGAGCGCCAGGTCGAGCGCCTCGCGGAACTCGGGGTTGGGATAGGTGCAGGTGGGGAAGTTTCCGTCCGGCTCGGACTGCTCGGGCACCACGGAGACCTTCTCGACGCCGATCTCCTTGAGGATGCGGGTCACGAGCTCCATGCCGGTGCCGTTGAGCGGGGTGTAGACCACGGAGTAGTCGTCAGAGGCCTTGAAGCCGGGGACGGAGACCTTCTTGATGTTCTCGATGAAGGCATCCAGGACCTCCTCGGGCGTCCACTCGATGAGGCCCTTCTCGAGGCCCTCGTCAAAGTCCATGATCTTGACGTTGAACGGGTCGGCCTTGGCGATGTTGGCCGAGATCTCCGCCGCGGCCTCGTCGGTGATCTGGCCGCCGTTGTCGTTGTAGACCTTGTAGCCGTTGTAGGGCGCGGGGTTGTGGGAGGCCGTGAGCACGATGCCCGCGGAGGTGTGCAGGTGGCGCACCGCAAAGGACAGCGTGGGAACGGGCTCGATGCGCGGGTACACGTAGACGTGGATGCCGTTGGCGGCCAGAACGCCCGCCGCAACCTTCTGGAAGTCCTCGCCCTTGTTGCGCGAGTCGCGCGCGAGGGCGAGCGTGGGGTTCTCGTAGTGCGCGTTGAGATAGTCCGCCACGCCCTGCGTGGCCTGCGCCACCACGTAGACGTTCATGCGGTTGGTGCCCACGCCGAGCGTGCCGCGAAGGCCCGCGGTGCCAAAGGCGAGGTCGCGGTAGAAGGCGTCAAAGAGCTTGTCCTCGTTGCCGTCCTTGGTGAGCTCGACGAGCTCGGCCGCAAGGTCGGCGTCCTTGACGTTGTCCTGCCAGGTCTTGACCGTAGCTTCAATGCGTGCGTCCACAGTGTCCCCCATTTGCTCGGGGCGCGGCAGATCCGCGCCCAATCCACACGTATAGTGAGATTCTACTCGCGCGGTGTTGACCGCCGGCCCGTCTCTACGCGGGCGGGCGGCGAGGGGCGGCAGACGGAGGTATGCGGGCGGCAAGAGGGGCGGATGCGCTAGTGGGCCTCGAGCCAGCGCTTGCGCGAGAAGAAGTTCCAGAGCATCACCACGGCCGTGGCACCCACCTTAACCAGGACGTAGTGGAGGCCAAGAACCGTTGCCCCAACCCACATGAGCAGCTCGTTTATCGCCAGGCCCACAACGGAGAGCGCCACAAAGAGGGCAAGCTCCGCCCCGCGACCAAGATCGTCGCGTCGCGTGAAGACAAAGCGCATCGATGCCGCGTAGTTGAAGACCACCGAGGCCGTGAAGGAGACGGCCGCCGAGAGCACCGGATCGAGGAGGGCGAGCTCCGTGAGGGCGATGAGCAGGCCAAAGTCGATGACCGCCGCCAGGGCGCCCACGACCCCGAACTTGGCAAACTGGGCAAGCAGGCCCCTCATCGCGGGCCGTCCTTAACCGCGACGCGCTCAACGAGGTAGGCGTGGTGAATCTTCCGGTTGCGCGAGAAGTCCTCGGGGATGGTCTCGTCCGTGATGTCCGTGAGGCGCACGCCGGCACGCTCGAGCTTCTCCACGTCCGGCCTGAAGGTGCGCAGGTTGCACGAGAAGATCGCGCGCCCGCCGCGCACGAGCAGGCGGGAGACGCCGATGATGAGCTCCGCGTGGTCGCGCTGCACGTCAAAGGAGGCTCTGCGCATGCGCGCGGAGTTTGAGAACGTGGGGACGTCACAGAAGATGAGGTCCCAGCGGTTCTTGGTGTGGCGCTGCTCTAAGACCCAGGCGAGGACGTCCGCCTGCACGAACTCGTGCTCGCGGCCGGCAAAGCCGTTTCTCGCCATGTTGCGACGGGCCCAGTCCAGACTCGGGCGCGAGAGGTCAACCGTGGTGGTATGGCGCGCGCCGCCGTCAGCGGCGTAGCAGGTGGCGGTGCCCGTGTACGCAAAGAGGTTGAGGAAGCGCTTGGACCCCTTGGTCTGCTTCATCATCTCGCGGATGCGGGCGCGGGTCTCGCGGTGGTCGAGGAAGATCCCGCAGTCGTGACGGGCGTCAAAGTTGACCTCAAAGGTGAGGCCGCCCTCGTCCACCAGATGCGAGCCCGCCGGAAGCTCTACGCGCCCCGGCTGGCGAGAAGCGCGGGCGTCTCGCCGCGCACGCTCGGGCGTGCGGCCCTCGTCGGCATACTGCGAGCCGCCACGCGAGCGGGTGCGCACGCGCACGCTCACGTCCTGGGGCGCCACGCCGAGAACGCGCGGGGCGATGGCCAGCACGTCGAGCAGGCGGCGGCGCGCGAGCTCGGGGTCAATGCCTCGCGGGGCGGCGTACTCGGAGACCTGCAGCCAGCGGCCGGGCGTCTCCGAGCCCTCGAAGAGCTCGATGGCAACGGCGTAGTCCGGCAGGTCGGCGTCGTAGACGCGATAGCAGGTCACGTCCTCCCGGCGCGCCCACTTGGCGCGGAGCCTGGCAACCTTGGCGAGGCGGCGGGCAAACTGGTCGGAGGCCCCCACGAGCACGGGAACGCGCGCGCCGTCGGGAAGCTCGACCGTCTCTCGGGCGGCCGTCTCCGAGCCCTGGTAGGCACGGATGCTCGCCGCGTCGCGCCCGACGATGACCTCGATCGCCTCCGCTGGCTCGCAGCCAAGCGCCGCATCCGGCGCGGCGTCGCGGGAGAGCGCGACGAGGTGAGGTCCCGCCTGGGCGGCGAGCTGCGAGAGCGCCGCGGCCTCGGTCGCGAGCGCGTCCGCACCAATCCACGAGAGGTCGGCGACCGCCAGGGTCGGCGCGCCGGCGCACGCCTGCCCCAAGGAGAGCGCGAGGGGGATGCCCGCGGCGCGCAGCGCCTGGCGGCAGGCGGAAACGGCGCCGGGGCGCTCGTCGAGAACAGCCAGCGAGCAGGGGTTCTTCTCGCCGGACTCGGCCCGTGCGTCCGCCTCGTCCAGAAGCGCCTGCCAGGACGCCGCGTCATGGCAGGCCCAGCCCTCAAAGCCCCAGCGGGTTCTGAGCAGGCCCGGAGCGCGGTCGAGCGCCAGCTGCGCTGCCTCCACGAGAACGCTGCCCTGCCCCGCCCACAGGGCCAGAAGCGCGGGCGGCTCGTTGCCCTCCGAGCGCGGCCACCCGCCCGCGGCAAGCAGGGCCGCCGCGTAGTCCGGGCGCAGCGACGCCACGCGCGCGTCCGTGCGGGAGTCGTAGCCGCGGCGGAAGAGCGGCTCGCCCGCGAGGTCTATCGAGACCGTGGCGCGATTGCCGGAGAGGCGCACGGAGATGGTGAGGTCGGGACGCGCGGTGTCCACGACCGGGCGGGCGCCGCGAGCAGAGGTCACGCGGTCAACCACGGCGTCCTTGGCGCGCAGGGCAACAAACTGCGTGTTTCTGAGCTGGGCGTTCGTACCGTGAGCGTCAATCGCAAACGTTGCGCCAGACGCGAGGTGGCGCTCCCACGCCACGCCGGAGACGCCCTCGTAGAGCGCATCGGAGTCGTGGGCGTCAACGCGCGCGAGCACGAGCAGCACGCGCGAGGCAAGGCGTGACCACAGGCAGGCGCGGTACGCGTCCGCCAGCTCGCCGCCAAAGGCCACCTGGCCGGACAGCGGCCTCACCTGCGGCACGCGCAGCCTCGTCAGCTCGTCTGCCAGCAGTCGCTCAAACCCCTTGGGGCACGTTGCCACAAACTCCATCGGGTCACCTCTCGCCCGTCGCATATCTCATCCCGAGCATTCTCCCACGAACGGGCCCGCTCCACAGCTATCCCATCGCCCGCGTCCCCGGATGGGTGCCAAGAAAGCCCCGGCCCGCACCACGCCCTGAAGTCACCGGCGGCGGGGCCGGCGAGAGGGTCCGCCGCGAGTTCTGCAGCCGCGTGCCCTTTGTGTT
>DXAB01000199.1 GCA_019117265.1 Candidatus Olsenella pullicola | reverse complement strand
GGCGTCGTTGATGCCGTCGCCCACCATGGCAACGGTGCGGCCCTCTCCCTGCAGCTCGCGGACCTTGGCCTCCTTCTGAGCGGGGAGCACGCCGGCGATGGCCTCGTCAACGCCAACCTGACGAGCAACGGCGGCGGCAGTGCGCTGCTGGTCCCCAGTAAGAAGCACCGTACGGGCGCCCATGGCACGCAGGCGCGCGATCGCGGCGACGCTCGTGGGCTTCACGGGGTCTGCCGCGGCAATCATGCCCAGCGCATGCCCGCCCAGCGAGAAGAACAGCGGGGTCTTCCCGTCATCGGCGAGCGCGGCTGCCACCTCGGCGAGCTCGCCGAGCTCAACGTCATGGGCGGCCATCAGGCGCGCGTTGCCCGCCAGCGCGGGCTTGCCGTCCACGAGGGCAGAGAGGCCACCGCCCGCGACCTGCTCGAACCTCTCCACGCGCGCGGCCTTCTCGACATCTTGACGATTCTCGTCCACGTAGGAGCAGACGGCGCCGGCCAGCGGATGCTCGCTCTTGCGCTCGAGTGAGACGGCAACGCGGAGCAGCTCCTCCTCGGAGACGCCCTCGGCAAGGCGAACGTCCGTCACGCTCGGGGCGCCCGCGGTGACGGTTCCGGTCTTGTCGAGAACCACGGTGTCAACCGCGCATGCGGTCTCGAGCGCCTCGGCGGACTTGATGAGGATGCCGTTGGCCGCCCCGCGGCCGGTGCCCACCATGATTGCCGTGGGCGTGGCCAGGCCGAGCGCGCACGGGCAGGAGATCACGAGGATGGAGATGGCGTGCGTGAGCGCTACGGCAAGGTCCCCCGCGAGCGCGAGCCACGCCACGAACGTCACGGCGGCGATGGCGATGACCACCGGGACGAAGACGCCCGCGATCTTGTCGGCCATTCGCTCGATGGGAGCCTTGGAGCTCGTGGCCTCGTCAACAAGGCGGATGATGCCGGCAAGCGTGGTGTCGTCGCCGACGGCGCGCGCCTCCATGGCAAACCATCCGCTGGTAGATACCGTCGCTCCGGTCACGCGGTCGCCAGGGGAAACCTCACGCGGCACGCTCTCGCCCGTGATGGCGGACTCGTCGATGGCGGCAGAGCCCTCCAGTACCGTGCCGTCAACCGGCACGGACTCTCCGGCGCGAACGATCACGCGCTCCCCCACCGTCACGTCCTCGGTGGGAACCTCAACCTCCTGGCCGTCGCGCTCGACCGTGGCCGTCTTGGGAGCAAGGTCCATGAGCGCCGTGATGGCATCGGTCGTGCGGCCCTTGGCGCGCGCCTCGAAGAACTTGCCGAGCGTGATGAGGGTGAGAATCATGCCCGCGGAGTCAAAGTAGAGATTGTGGGCTGCGGCATGGAGCGTGGCCGCGTCGCCTAAGCCCAACGCCCATGCCATGCGATAGAGCTGCGCCACGGACCAGACCGCCGAGGCGGCGGAGCCCAGCGCAATGAGCGAGTCCATGTTGGGCGCGCGGTGCCAGAGCGTCCTAAAGCCAGTGATGAAGTAATGGCGGTTGACAAAGAGGATGGGCGCGCAGAGCAGAAGCTGAGTGATGCCCTGAGCCATGAGGTTTGCCTCGCCCGCCAGCGCGGACGGCTGAGGCCAGCCAAACATCGGCCCCATGGCAACGTAGAACAGCGGCACCGAGAAGATCGCGGAGAACACGAGCTGGTTGCGCTTCTCGGCAATCGCGTGATCGGCGGCGGCACCGGGCCTCTCCGCTGCGGTTGCCGAGCCCTTCTTGCCCGCCCTCGCTCGCCGCGCGGCGCCGTAGCCGGACTTCTCGATGGCCTCGACCACGGCCGCCGCCGTCTCGGGCGAGCCATCGTAGTCGAGCTCCATCGAGTTCTTGAGCAGGTTCACGTTGGCACACGCGACGCCGGGAACCTCGCCGGCCGCCCTCTGCACGCGCGCCGAGCACGCCGCACAGGTCATGCCTGTTATGTCAAAGGTCTCTCTCATCGTCACCTCCCGAGCAATCCCAAGGGGGTCTGCCCCTTGGATCACATGAACTTGCGGAAGAGGTCCATGACCTCGGCTGTAACCTCGGTATCGCCTGCCTGGATGCGCTCGACGACACAGGTCTCCAGGTGGTCGCGCATGACCTCGCGAGAGATGGCCTTGACCGCGGACTCCACGGCGGCGAGCTGCGTGAGAACGTCACCGCAGTAGCGGTCCTCCTCCACCATCAACCGGATGCCGTTCAGCTGGCCGATGGCGCGGTTGATGCGCCGCGTCACGCTGGCCTTGAGCTCCGGCGAGCGCGGTGTGTGCTTGAGCGTGGCGCAATGCGGGCAGTCGTTCTTCTCGGCCATTCGTCCTCCTCTGCGCATATACCCCCTAGGGGTTTTATACCGTTGACTATATACCTCGTGGGGGTACCTGTCAAACACAGCCGACCCCGGCCCGCAAACGGCGAGCCGGGGTCGAAGGGGAGGGAGGGCGTTGGGAGCCGGTTACGCGGCGGACCCGGCAAAGAAGGGCCTCTCGCCGGTCAGGTCGCACGCATCGAGCGGGTAGGCGAGAATCGCGGGCGCATCGTACGCCGCGTGATAGTACGTGCGCGCGGCGGCGGAGTAACCGGAGGTGTAGAGGGTGTGCTCCTCGGAGCCGTCTGCCATCTCGGCGCACCCCTCGGGCACGGCGGCCGCGCCGAGCGTGCGGAAGAGGCGCGTGACGTTGTCCCTCTCGCCGGACTTGGTCGGGTAGTGGGAGTTCACGAACGCGGCGCGCACAAAGCGCGCGGGTCCGCCGTAGTCGCCGGGAAGGCCCTGCATCCCCACGCCCGAGCCAAAGGGGGCCAGGCGCGCTGAGCCCCACGTGGCGGCAGCGGGCTCCCCGCCCGTGAGCATGAGGTAGTTGCGCAGGTTCTGGCGGTGCCAGCCAAAGTCCGGCTCGTTGGTGAGGACGTTGGCGTCGTCATCCCAGACCACAAGGCCACGATCGAGGCACTCGACCACGATGGCGCCGGTGGCATCGGAGATGATCCAGTGCAGGTTTGCCACGGGGAGCCGCTCATTCACGGGCCGCGCCACAACCGTCACGCGCCCAAGGGCAACACGTGCCTCTTCCACGCTTGAGAAGTTCCTCGCCACCCAATAGGGAAACTCGTATGCGGCAACGTTGAGCGTGCCCGCAACGGGGTCTGCGGCGTAGCGCGCGCTCTGGGGGAAGTTGAGGCCGGCCACGGCAAGACCGGCATCGTTGGCGCAGTCAAAGTAGAGCGGCAGGTCGCCCACAACGATGCCCATGCCTATGACGGCGTGGCCACGCTCGGAATCGTCAGGGCGGTCAAACGCGGCGGGGACCCTCGCCGCAGGCGGCGTCACCACCACGCGCTCGCCGTAGCCGACCGACCAGTCGAGGTTGCGGCCAAAGAAGAGGTTTCCCTCGGAATCGGTGAAGCGGACCGCCGTGCACATGGTGACGTCCTTTCCTCGTAGATTGGATTGGAGTCATGCTACCCACGAGAAGGTGCGGACAGTCCCTGGTACGCGAGAAACACCAAACCAAGCCCGTGCGCCACCATTTTGACCCATAGCTTGCAGAAAGCTGCAACGATCATCCACGTGACGCCGAGGTCAGCGGCGAGAGAGTGCCGCCCCAAGAAGGGCCATCGCAAGCGAGATGAGCGTGGCAGCAAGGCTGTCCGCCCCCGGATCGAGCGCGATGAGCACGACACCGAGAAGCGCACCAACTCCGCACAGCACGGAGCAGAGGGTTCCCAAGCGCCTCAGGTACGAAGGATCGCCCATAAGGAACAGCTCGTCAGACATGGTGCCCTCCCTTGCTTGCCACCTTGCAACAAGGTTATGGCGGCACCGTAAGCACCCGGTAAGGGCAATGACAGGATTGCGCACGGCCATCCCGGGACGCACGGGGACGCCGCGGTCACCCACCGTACTCCCACCCGCCGAGCTCCCCTAAGAACGAGCGCGCTCGGCGGGCGTCCGGCACCGCCCGCCGAGAAGGTCGGCGGGCCCCACCGGCCCCACGCGCCCGCAAGCTGCGGGGTCAGTCACCGGGAACATAACGGACAGACAAGGGAGGGGCCCTCCCTGCTAGGCTTTCGCTCCCCACAAGCCCACCCCCTGCGGAAGGAGCGAGCAATGCTCTGCAACAACCTCAACGACAAGCTTGGATGTCTGTTCGTCCTCGCCCTCGCTTACCTCAACATGGGGCCCGCGGAGGGGGGCTACGGCACGTTTCTGAGCTCCCAGGCGTATGATCCCAGCCTTCTTGAGAGGCTCCAGAGCTACGGGCTCATACGATACTCTCCACAGGGAGAGGTCATCCAGCTCACCACTGAGGGGGTGCACGAGGCCCGAGGCATCCTCAAGTACCTCCAGCTCCAGCTTGGTCCACGGATGGGCGCGAGCCTGCAGGAGATTCGACGCGCTCACCCCACGCTCTACGCCGAGGAGGCCGTCTTTGGTGCCGGCCCCCTCACCATGACGGAGCTCGTCTACGCACTCGCTGGCGTCAAGACCAAGGAGACGCGCACGCCCAACCTCACGCCAACGTCGCTCGCCGACCCTCCCGTGAGCTATGGCAGAGACATGAGCGACGACCGCTCCTTTGTCCTTAGGGTCTCGCTCGCCATCTCGGAGGGGCGAAGCTACTACCACCCCAGGCATGAGTGCTGGCGCACGGTTCTCGTGCCCGCAGGCCTCACCTTCCTCGACCTGCATCTCGTTATCCAGCTCGTCTTCTGCTGGAAGGACCTCCAGCCGTTCGGGTTTCTCCTCAACAGCAAAAAGAAGAACCTCCTCATAGGCGAGAGGGAGGCGTGCGGGGAGATTGCGCGACCAAAGACCGGAAAGAGGAGCCTCGTGGAGGTGCAGGCGTCCAAGCTGACGCTCGCGGAGGTCTTTCCGCGCACGCGTGAGGCCTCATACCGCTACGGCGCCGAGGGCAACTGGACGCATCTCATCTCCCTCGAGTCGACCGAGCGAGGCATGGCCAAACTGGGCCCGCAGCTGCTGGACGGGGCCGGGGACGCGCCTCCCGAGTGGACAAGAACGGCAAGCGAGTTTCTGGACTTCCGCAACAAGATCTATGAGGACGGTCGCACGCTCATAAGGTCCCTCTCGGAGTCCGGCGAGAAGGGCTACCAGCCATTTGAGCACGCTACCGTGCGGGCGAGGCTGGCGGGCTTCGAGGACGAGCGAGCGAGATGGGAGCAGAAGCTCATCGAGACGACCCGCAAGGCCGAGCGCGACTGAGGGCAGAGACGACGTCGTTCGGCGGCGGTGGCCTCTCCTGGGGTGACGAGTGCGCTAAGCTCTTCTCGTCACCCCAAGGAAAGGACCCCCATGAACGACTTCACGTTCCTCTCCCCCACCAAGTTCGTCTTTGGGCGCGACGCCTGCGACGCCACCGGCGCGGAACTTGCGGCGCTTGGCTTCTCGCACGCGCTCGTTGTTTACGGCGAGGGCTCCGTGGTGCGCACGGGCACGCTCGGCCGCGTCCTCGCATCTCTTGACGCTTCGGGCGTTGCCCACACCGAGCTTTCCGGCGTGCGTCCCAACCCCGAGGTCGGCCTTGTGCGCACGGGAATCGAGCGTGCGCGCGAATGCGGCGCGGACGTCATTTTGGGCGTGGGCGGCGGCTCGGTCATTGACACCGCCAAGGCCATCTCGGCCGGCGTGCCCTACGAGGGGGACGTCTGGGACCTCTTCTCTCGCGTCGCGCCTGTCGTTGCGGATGGCAAGCCGCCCATCGCGTGCGTCCTCACCATCCCCGCGGCGGGCTCCGAGGCAAGTGCCTCGTGCGTCCTCAGCAACGACGAGCTCGAGCTCAAGCGCGGGCTCTCGAGCGAGCTGCACCGACCGGTCGTGGCGATCATGGACCCCAAGCTCACCTTCACCCTCCCCGCCTACCAGACCGCCGCGGGCGTCACGGACATGATCGCCCACATCATGGAGCGCTACTTCTCGAGCGTGGGGCCTGTGAGCGTCACCGACGGCATCGCCTGCGGGCTCATCCGCTCCCTCATCGAGGAGGCGCCTCGCGCGCTGGCAAACCCCACGGACTACGACGCCCGAGCCAACATCATGTGGGCTGGAACCCTCGCCCACAACGACCTCGCGGGGCTCGGGCGCAGCGCCACGCCGGGCGGGCGTGCGGGCGGCTGGGAGAGCCACGCCCTCGAGCATGAGCTCTCCGCGCACGACGCGCGCGTCACGCACGGCGCGGGGCTCGCGGTCATCTTCCCCGCATGGATGCGCTACGTGTGGCAGGAGCGCCCCGAGCGCTTCCTCTCCTTCGGGCGTGACGTCTTTGGCATCGAGCCCGTGGACGCAGAGGCCGACGGCGTTGACGTGAGCCCCGAGGAGGCCGTGCGCGACGCAGTGCTTGCCACCATTGACGAGCTGCAGGACTTCTTCGTCTCCCTGGGGATGCCGCGCACACTCGGTGAGCTTGGCGTGAGCTCCGAGCAGATCCCCGCGCTCCTTGAGACCCTCGAGAAGAACAAGGGCCCCGTGTTCGGCGAGTTCCGCCGCCTCACCATGGAGGACGCGCGCGCCATCTACGAGTCCGCGCTGTAAACCTAGTCCCAGCCACTCGAACTGATTTCCTTTCCGCCATGCCCCCCTCGTCACGAGGGGGGCACGCGCTGAAGGCGCGGGGAATGCAAGGGGCTTGCAAGCATGGGGGCACACGGGCCTCTTAGCTTAAGCCGTACCAGGCAACGCCCTCCTTCCACCAGCCAAGCTCCTCGAGCTTGTCGCACTCTTCAACACTCGTCGTGTAGTGATGAGTGGCAGTGATAGCGTAAGGGTTGTAAAGACGGTAGAGAGGCTGCACCGACCAGTCGAACTCGCCTGCAGAATGCCAGGAGACTCCCTCCGCATCCCATCCGAGTGAGGCTAGATAGTCGCATTCCTCCTCGCTCATGGTGTAGTGATGGTCGTCAGAGTATGGGTTGAAGAGACGGTAGACGGGCGCGCCCGTGATGGGCGCCTCCCACGCTTCGCCCTCATAGCTCCAACCAACGGAAACAAGGCCGTCACGCTCCAAGCCGTCTGCCGTATAGAGGTGCTCGCCCGTGTACGGGTTGTAGAGGCGATACATCGTCTCGGTCTCTGGGTCACCGGGGATGATAACTCGGATTGGAACGGTGCTTTCGGCTGTTGTCCCGTTACCGAGCTGGCCGTCATTGTTGCTTCCCCAGAGCCAGAGACTGCCGTCGGTCGCAACGGCAGCGGCATGCGCACCACCCAGTGAGAATGACGCAACGTTGTCCATCACCTTAGCTGAAACGTCCCTGTCAACAGTCGTTCCGTCGCCAAGCTGACCAGCGCCGTTGCCACCCCACGTCCAAAGAGTGCCATCGTTTTTGAGAATCGCAAAAGTAAGGTTGGATGCATAGACTGATTTGACGCCATCCATGAGACTCTTGGGCTCATCGTATGACTCGTAGGCTATCGCCGACCCATCAAGCCCGACCGTTACCAACTGACCCCAATCGACGGCGGCCACGGCAACGTCATCAACAATCCTTGTCGGATTACGCCCAGCCGTAACACAGGATTCGTCGGCAAGCATAATGGTCGCCGTTTGGCCCCAGAGCCAGAGGGAGCCGTCGGTTTTAATCGCAGCCGTGTTGCCCACTCCACAGGAAACAGACGCGACTCCATCCATAATCTTCACAGGAGTGTGGCGGTCGATCAGGGTACCATCTCCGAGCTCCCCCATCCCGTTGTTTCCCCACATCCAGAGGGAACCGTCAGTCTTGATTACAGCCGTGTTGTAGGTACCGAGTGAGACCGATGCCACACCCTCCATGACCTTAACGGGCTTTAAAGCGGTTTCCGTTCCACCATTTCCAATCTGGCCAAAGGCATTGCTTCCCCACATCCAGAGGGAGCCGTCGGTTTTGATGGCGGCAGTGTGATAGCCGCCGAGGGAGATCGATGCCACACCCTCCATGACCTTAACGGGCTCGGTACGGCTCTTCCAGCTACCATCCCCCAGCTGGCCGCTATCGTTAGAACCCCAAGTCCAGAGAGAACCATCTTCAGCAATGGCAGCCGAATGATTGTCACCCAGCTCGACCTGAACCACTCGGAGCCCCTCGACCTTGCCGGCTCCTTCGTCAAGCTCTGTCGCACGAGAAAAAGGCACATTCCCCAAACAGGCGACAAACACGACGAGTATGACGAGCACCATCGCCCTAATGCCCTTTTGTGGCACTTTTTTCTCGCACATATTGCCTCCCTAATGCGTCCGCCTTCTCCTAGGTCGCTCTATATTGTCAGCCCCTGACGCCAGGTCGGCAAGATGGGACACGACGGACGCGCGCGAGCTTCGACGACTGGCTCCGTCAGAGCTAACACGGGATGTAAGGCTGCGTACACAGCCTCGACTCGCTGGGTCTATCCGACTCAATGTCATGTTGGAAAAGCGTCCCTCGGAACGTCGCAGTTATCATCAGTTTTAAAATCATATGAGCAAGATCCGCTCAAATTGCGAAACGCAACCGCTCACCGAGTAAATAGGCCTTTTTTCAATCCTGCGGGCCCTATACCAGCATGTGCAGACAGCTGGCAGCCACAGGAAAGACAACGGAAAGCGACTCCCTGCTACGCTCCCCTCCCACCATGTCGACCAAGGAGGGGCACAGATGCGGCACAGAGTATCGTCATCACAGGGGGCACCAAGAGGAACGGCGAGAAGGGCGTTGGCGCTTCTGCTCGCAAGCGTCCTCATCATCACGCAGGTCACGGCATACCTTCCGTCGCCCGCGCTCGCAGACACCCCCGACTCGCTCACGGTTGGCTCCGTGACGGCATACCCGCCCGGCATCATGGACGGCGACGGCGGAACCGCCCACATGATGACGGCGCCGGACGGCACGGTCATCTACTGCGCGGACGGCATGGCGGGCACCCCTCACGCCGGAGAGACCTTCTACGGCGCGGTGCCCGGCGGGCTCGTGCTCGACTACATCCTCTGGTTTGGCTACGGGGGCTCGGGAGACACGGGGGCCTGGTCGCAGGCGGCGACCCAGATCGCCATCTGGGAGCACATGTACCAGACGGGAAACGGCCTCAACTACAGCGGCTACCACCGATACAAGCAGGCGTGGCCCGAGGGCAAGCGCCTTTACGATGCCGCCGTGGCAAACGCGAGCGCGGAGGGCCCCTATGCGGGAACCTCCTGGATCTACGGCGAGGCAAGCGTCGCGCGCCAGCGCATCATAGCCCAGACCGTGAAGAACGGCGGCATCGAGCTCCAGAAGACAAGCGCCAACCCCACCCTCACGGACGGGAATCCCTCGTACAGCCTGGAGGGCGCCGTCTACGGAATCTACCGTGACGAGACGTGCGAGCAGCTCGTGGACACCATGACCACAGACGCCTCCGGCCATGCCACCTACTCGCCCCTTGAGCTGGGAACCTACTGGCTTAAGGAAACCGAGCCGCCCCGGGGCTTTGCCCGCGACGGGGGCACCTATCGCGTTGAGGTCAACGGTGCCGGCGCAAACACCCGGGTAGACGTTGTCGACCAGCCGCTCTCCTGCCCCGCGTGGTTCTATGTTCAAAAGGTCGACGCGGAAGGCGAGAAGATTGTCTCGCAGGGCACCGCGCATCTCGACGGGGCGCAGTTTGCCGTACGCTTTTACGAGGGCGCGAGGGCCGAGTCAGCAGATGACCTGCCCGACATGCCCGACCGCACCTGGATCATCGAGACGGTCGAGCTCGAGGGCTATGGCGTGGCGCAGCTTTCCGACCGGTTCAAGGTGGGTGGCGACCCCTGGTATGGGGTTGACGAGGGAAGCGGCGCGGCGCTACTTCCCCTTGGAACACTCACGGTGCAGGAGACCAAACCCCCGGAGGGCTACTCGCTCTCGGACGGCTCGGTCCACATTGCCAACGTGGTTGCGGACGAGTCGGCACCATCGGGCGCGAAGATTGTCAAGGTGGGCGACTGGTCAGACCGCTTCGGTCAGATCGACGAGGTGGGAATGGCCGTTGAGGACAAGGTCACCCGCGGCGGCATCTCCGTCCCCAAGGTCGACCACGACCTGAGGGAGGGCGTGTCCCAGGGCGACGCCACGCTGGCGGGCGCCGTCATCGGCATCTACAACGCATCCGGGGAACGAGTGGTCGTCAAGGGCGTGGAGTACGCCGACGGCGCGCTCATCGAGAACACCAAGATCGTCACGGGCGAGGACGGCACCGGGTCCACCGGCGAGCGCGACCTGCCCCACGGCACCTACACCCTGCGCGAGCTCGAGCCGCCCGAGGGATACCGCCTCAACGAGGGGTGGACCTCCACGGTCTCCGTGCAGGAGGACGGCGTCATCGTTCCCGTCCCCGAGGACGAGGCGCTCGACGAGGAGGTGGAGCGCGGCACCTACGCAGCCAGGAAACTCGACGGTAACCTCATGGTGTCCTCCGCCCAGGGCGACGCCACGCTCGAGGGCGCCGTGATCGGCGTCATCAACCGCTCCGAGGGCCCGGTCGTCGTGGCCGGAGAGACCTTCCAGCCCGGCGAGGAGATAGTCGCCGCGCAGGCGGTGGTGGGCAAAGATGGGGTTGCCCGCGGCGAGGCGGGGACGCTCCCCTACGGATCATACGAGCTCTTCGAGAGGACCCCTCCCGAGGGGTATCTTCCCAACGAGGAGTGGCGCGCAACCTTTGATGTCAACGAGGACGGGCAGGTGGTGAGCCTTGACGACCAGCCCCTCACCGATGAGCCCATGCGCGGCCAGGGCAGGGTGCTGAAGAAGGACGCCGAGCTCGCCGACGCCCGCCCGCAGGGCGACGCCACGCTCGAGGGCGCCGTCATCGAGATCGAGAACCTCTCCGCCGGCCCCGTCGTGGTGGGCGGCGTGACCTACCAGCCCGAGCAGGTCTGCGCGACGATCGAGACGACCGAGGACGGCTGGGCGGCCACCGCCGCGAGGGCGCTCCCCTACGGCACCTACCGCGCCACCGAGACCGCCTCCCCCGAGGGCTACCTCCCCAACGAGGGGTGGTCCCAGGAGTTCCAGGTCCGCTCCGACGGCCAGGTGGTCGAGCTCTCCGTCACGGACCTTCCCATCCGCGGCGGCGTCTCCGTGCGGAAGGTGGACGCCGACACCTCGGAGGCCGTGCCCCAGGGCGACGCCACTCTGGCGGGCGCCGTCTTCTCCATCACCAACCGCTCCAGGCACGGCGTCATGGTCGGCGGCACGTGGTACGAGCCCGGCCAGGTGGTGAGGCAGATCACCACCGACGAGTCCGGCCTCGCCGCCACCGGCGCGCGCGACCTGCCCTACGGAACCTACGAGGTGACCGAGGCCAAGGCCTCCGAGGGCTACAACGTGCCCGACGGCTGGTCGCAGACCGTTAAGGTCCGCTCCGACGGCACCACCTACCCCCTCGAGGCCGGCCAGGCCGCGCCCGAGCCCGTGGAGCGCGGCGGCGTCAAGGTCCGGAAGGTCGACCGCGAGCTCGCCGACGCCGGCTCCGAGGACCCGGCGCGCCCCCTCGGCGGGGCGACGCTCGCCGGCGCCGTCTTCGAGGTCACCAACGAGTCCGAGCGCGCGGTCGTCGTTGAGGGACAGGTCTTTGAGCCAGGGGAGGTCGTGACGCCGGCCACCATGGTCACGGGCGAGGACGGCTTTGCGGCAACGGGCACGAACCTGCTGCCCTACGGCACCTACTCCGTGCGCGAGGTCGCCGCAAGCCCGGGCTACCTCGTCAACGAGGGGTGGTCGGGCGTCGCCATCATCGAGGGCGAGGGCGACGTGGCCAGCCTGACCACGCCGGCTGACAGGACCCCAGAGCAGGTCAAGAGAGGCGACCTCTCGCTCGAGAAGTCCGCCGAGGGCGGCAGGCGCCTCGCGGGAATCCCCTTCAAGGTGACCTCCGAGACCACCGGCGAGTGGCACCTCGTCGTGACCGACGACAACGGCATGGTCAACACCGCCTCCGACTGGAACGCCCACACCTCGTCAACCAACGCCAACGACGCGGCCCTGCTCGCGGACGGCACCGCGGACGGCTCCAGGCTCGACCCCTACGCCGGCACGTGGTTCCACGGCCGCGCGGACGAGGAGGTCGAGGTGGACGACTCGCTCGGCGCCCTCCCCTACGACTGGTACCTCGTGGAGGAGCTCCGATGCGAGGCCAACGAGGGGATGTCCCTCGTCTCCACGCGCGTGCACGTCACCCGTGACGGCGTGAACCTCGAGCTCGGCACCTTCGATGACACCGGGGACGCGGTTCATATGGACACCGAGCTCCTCTATGGAAAGGGCTCCTCCAAGAGCGTTCCCGCCCAGGAGGAGGTGCGGCTCACGGACGTCGTTCGCTATGAGGGCATCCAGCCCAACAAGGACTACGTTCTTCTCGGCGAGCTCCACGCGGTCTCCCCCGACGGGGTTGACGAGGGCGTTGTGGCAACCTCGCGCGTTGAGGTGAGGGAGAGCGTCTCGTCGGGCAAGGCCGATGCGGTCTTCATCGTTGACACGAGCGAGCTCGCGGGCAGGAGGCTCGTCGCCTTTGAGACGCTCTACGACGAGCTTGGCGAGGTTGTCTCGCACAGAGATCTCTCGGACGAGGACCAGAGCGTCTGCGTGCCTTGGATCTCCACCACCCTCATCTCTGACATTACCTCGGACCACGAGGCACCCAGCTGGGCGGACTCGACGATGACCGACACCGTGCGCCTCCGAGGCCTTGTCGTGGGAGAGACATACACCGTCACAGACACCTTGCACCTGCGCGCCGATGACGGCTCTGACGATGGTGCTCTCATGGTCAATGACGACGAGGTCCTTACCGCCAGCAGCTCCTTTGAGGCAACCGACTCCGAGATGGCCATACGGCTCGAGTTTGACGTCCCCACGTCCGAGCTCGCGGGGAAGACCGTCGTTGCCATGACCGAGCTCTCAAACGAGGAGGGCGCCCTCGCCTCTCATGCCGACATCTCGGACGAGGACCAGGCGGTCCGCCTCCCCGGCATCTCAACTGAGGCCTTCTCCGTCACGACCGGAGACCATCAGCTCCCACAGGGAGAGGGCCAGTCCGTCGCCGACACGGTCCTGCTCTCAAACCTCACCGTTGGAAAGACCTACGAGATTGCGGGCACGCTCCACGAGAGGAGACAGGACGGAACGGACGCCGGGGCTCTTGAGGATGAGAACGGAAACCCCATAACGGCCAGCATCGCGCTTGAGGCCACAGAGACAAACATGACGGCAACGATGGAGTTCGAGGGAGTTGACGCGTCGATTCTCGCAGATAGCGACATCGTGGTCTTTGAGGAGCTCTCCCAGAGCGGTTTCCTGCTCGCGCGGCACGCAGACGTATCCGACGAGAACCAGAGCGTTCACGTTCCCGAGCTTGCGACCACGGCGGCATCCACCGAGACGGGAGGCCATGACGTCCCCGCTCAGGGAACGCAGGAAATCGTCGACCTCGTCCATGCCTCCAATCTCATTCCAGGAAAGGAATACACGATATCCGGTGAGCTTCACATAAGGGAGAGGGCCGAGGACGGAACCATCGTCGACGGCGGAGCGCTGCTTGACGAGAAGGGTGGCCCCGTCTCTGCGACCAGCACCTTCATGGCCACCGACGAGACGATGGACGTCGCGCTCACCTTTTCCATAGATGCCTCCGAGCTCGCCGGCAAGACGCTCGTGGCCTTTGAGGAGCTCTCCTCGGATGGCGTGACGCTCGTCGTTCACGCCGACATCAACGACGAGGAGCAGACCGTCCGCATCCCCCAGGTGAGCACTGCGGCGCGCTCCCTTGCTACGGGTAACGGCAATCTCCCCAACCTCAGTAACCAGATCGTTGTTGACACGGTGACGCTCGAAAACCTCGCGCCGGGCGCCCAGTATGAGGTAAGGGGATCGGTTCACCTGATCGGGACCGATGATGAGGGCACTCTTGTGGACGAGGGCACCGTCTCCGAGGCGAGCGTGACCTATGAGGCATCCTCGACGCACGGAACCGTCTCCCTTGAGCTTGAGGTGGACGCCGCGAAGCTTGGTGGCAGAAAGCTCGTGGTCTTTGAGGAGCTGTGGCGAAACGGGGTTCTTCTCGCCTCGCACGCAGACCTTGGCGACGAGCGCCAGAGCGTTGCGGTTCCCGGAATAAAGACGACCGCGCTTGACGCCGCGGACGGCAACGACGAGATTGCCGCGGGGCCCGAGCAGACCATCACCGACACGGTCGACCTCAGCGGGCTCCTTCCGGGCAAGGCATATGTGGTCAGCGGTACGCTGCACGTCAAGCGCTGGGACGAGCAGGGAATTGCCCTGGACGAGGGCGAGCTGAGAGACGCCGACGGAAAGGTCGTGACGGCAACCACCTCGTTTGTCGCCGAGGCCGAGACGCAGACCGTGGAACTCACCTTCTCCCTTGACGCGAGCGGCCTGCAGGGTGCGGACGTCGTCGCCTTTGAGGAGCTCTCCTCCGGGGGCGTCACGCTCGTGGCGCACGCGGACATCGAGGACGAGGGCCAGACGGTCCACGTGCCCGGCATCGCCACCACCCTGACGAACGCCACCACTGAGCTCCACGAGCTCCAAGCGCTCCGAGGCGAGGACGGAAGCGCCCCCGTCACGCTCACGGACACCGTCGAGTACGCGAACCTCCGTGCCGGAGAGGAGTACACCCTCACCGGCGAGCTTCGGCAGGTGAGCCTCGACGCCGAGGGCAACGCCCGCGACGAGGGCCCACTCGAGGACGGCGAGGGCAAGCCCGTGACCACAAGCGTGACCTTTGTGCCCGAGGAGCCCAATGGCTCGGTGGGGGTCGAATTTGAGATCGATGCCACGCTGGCGGAACATGACGGCCTGGTGGCCTTCGAGACGCTCGCCCGCGGCACCGCCAAACTGGCCGCCCACGCCGACATCGCCGACGAGGGCCAGACCGTGAGACTCATTGAGCTTGAGACGGAGGCGACGGATGCCACTGACGGAGACCACCTCGTTCCCGCCGCAACAACCGCATCAATCGTTGACGCCGTGACCTACCGCGGGCTCACTCCAGGCGCTGAGTATGAGCTCCACAGCACGCTTCGCCTCCTGGACGAAAACAGCGAGGGGTCGGAGGCGCTCTCAGAGGGTGACGACGCATCGAGCGCGACCACGGTCTTCGTTCCCGAAAGCTCCGAGGGAACCGTCTCCGTGGGGCTCTCGTTTGACACCCATGGGCTCGAGGGGAGGAGCGTCATCGTCTTTGAGGAGCTCTGCCGTGACGGGAAGACGGTCGCACGACACGCGGACATCGCCGACGAGAGGCAGACCGTGACCGTTGATGCGCCGCCCGACGAGCCGCCCGTACCCAACGAGCCGCCTGAGACCGACGCGCCACCTGAGCCCGACGAGCCCGACGAGAGCGTGCCCAACACCGGCCAGGCGGCGAGCCCGGTCGCCGCGCTTGGCGCTGGAGGCGCGCTGCTCGCCTCCGTTGCTGCGATCCTCTCCGTTCGCCTGAGAAGGAGGTAGCCCCTCCCGGCGTGCCCGGGCAGATTCCCCTGTCCGGGCACGCCATCTATGATTGAACGGCCCGGAAAGCAACTAGGTAGGCGCGTTGCGCACTGCTTGGGTGGAGGAGCCATCGCCCGTCTCGGCGCGTTTGCCGGGCGCGTCCTCCCTCCCCAACTTTTTGTGCAATAGTTGGATTTCTTGGCAGGCACAAAAAGATGGGGATAATTGACGCGCACCGTCGTCGGGACAAAGGAGCCCCATGGAGGCCACGTTCACCAACCTCATCAGTCAGTTTGGCTACATCGGCGTCTGGTTTCTCATCTTCTTTGAGAACGTCTTCCCGCCCATTCCTTCGGAGCTCATCCTCCCGCTCTCCGGATTCTTCACCACCACCACCGACCTCACGCTCCCGGGCGTGATCATCGCCGCAACGATCGGCTCCATCACGGGCGCCTACATCCTCTACGGCGTGGGACGCATCCTCTCGCGCGAGCGTCTCATGGCCTTCTTTGGCACCAAGCCCATGCGCCTGCTCGGCTTCAAGCCGGAGGACATCTCCAGCGCCGTGGACTGGTTTGACCGCAAGGGTCAGGTGACGGTCCTCATCTGCCGCTGCATCCCCGTCGTTCGCAGCCTCATCTCCATCCCCGCCGGTACGGCCAAGATGGGCGTCGCGCGCTTCTCGCTCTACACGCTCGTTGGCTCAGCGGTCTGGAACACCGTGCTCTGTTCGCTCGGCGCCGCGGCCGGCAGCGCCTGGGAGACCGTCACGGAGCAGGCGGAGTGGGTGTCTGACATCGTCAAGTACGTCATCATCGCTCTCGTTGTGATCATCGCCGTCGTCTGGGTGGTCAAGCGCGTCCTGCCCGCCATCCGAGAGCAGCGCGCCCAGGGGTAGCTGCCCGCATCACCCGCGCCGCGTCGAATAGCCCTCCCAAACCTACGCTCTTCTCGCCAGAAGACAGGTTTGGGAGGGTTTTTGCACTCCAGCACGCCAAACTCTCCTTGCACATTTTCGCCATATCCCTAAAATGAACGCGTTCAGAACAATCGCGTATCTCAGGGAGGGCATCGTGCCCAAGCTCATCCCCAACCTCAGAGAGCGCATCCTCGAGCAGGCCGAGCTGCTGCTTCGCAGCGAGGGCTACCGCGCCCTCTCCATGCGCGAGCTCGCACGGCGCTGCGACGTCTCTCCCGGCACGATCTACAACCACTTTGCCGACAAGGACGAGCTCGTCGCCACCATCACGCTCGCCGACTGGGGGCGAGCCATCGAGGAGATGGAGCGCTCCGCCCGAGAGGCCACCTCGCTTGTGCCCGGCCTCACCGAGCTCTGCCGCGTCCTCGACAGCTTCACGGCGCGCTACCGCCGCGTCTGGGAGCAGTACGACGGCGCGCCCGTCACGGGCTACGTCGCCCGCTTCCATCGCGAGCTGCGCACCCAGGTCGCGGCCCCCATAGGGACGGTCGTCTCCCGCTGCGGCCGCGACGACCTCGCCGAGGCAGCAGAGGTCATCGCCGAGGCGCTTCTCGCCTGCTCGGTGGACCCCGAGCTCGGCGCGCAACAGTTTGGCAAGCTGGCGTCCGCCCTGGACGCCCCCAACCCAGCAAGGAGGAACCCATGAGCAGCTTCAAGGACCTGAGGATCGTGGACAACTTCTACCAGACGTCCGCCTTCTTCCCCATGCCCACCGTGTGCATCTCTACCATGAACCCGGACGGCAGCCTCAACATTGGCTCGTACTCGCTGTGCTTCCCCTACTACATTGCCGGCAAGGATCGCTACGCGATGCTGCTGGAGTGCCGCAACACGTCCAACACCTGCGCCAACCTGCTTCGCACGCACAAGTGCGCCCTCAACTTCATCCCCGACGACCGCGACAGCTTCAAGGAGGCCGTACGCCTGGGATTTCCCGGCCCCTCGGCAGAGAAGATGGGCGACCTCAAGTTTGAGATGGAGCCCGGCCAGGCAGACCCCGCAGACCCCAACCGCCCGCCCGTGATCAAGACCGCCTTCCAGGTCTTCGAGTGCACCTGGGCCGCGGAGCTCGAGGGGGCGGACAAGTTCCGCGTGGAGGACATCGACGACGGCCACCCCGGCCCCTACAACGACTTCAACGGCATCACGTCCAAGTACGGCGCGCACTTCATCCTGCACATCGACAAGATCCTCATGAAGGAGCGCTACTACGACGCGATCGTGAACGGCGTCACCAAGAACTCCTTCCCGCCCGTGCCCGTGGACTACGGCTACCGCGACTCCACCAACTTCTGGTACACGCGCTTCCCCAAGCTCGCCAAGCCCATCGCCGAGCCCATCCCCGCCCCCAAGGAGGTGGACCTCGAGTCCATCCGCTACGCGGCCAACCGCGCCGACGACACGGTGAAGTTCACCGACGACGCCCTCAAGAACTTCGTCAAGGTGCCGCGCCCGTTCCTCAAGACCGTCCTCAACGGCTGCGTTGCCTGGGCAAAGGAGAACGGCGTCACGCTCATCACCGACGAGCACGTCAAGATCATCAACGACAAGCGCCGCGCCGAGAAGGACAAGCGCTGATGGGCGGGGGCATCACCGTCGCGATGGCACTCGTGGACTGCGTGCCCGTGGTCCTGTTCCTCGTGGCTGCCGTCATCCTCCAGCGCGACCTCTACGACCGCCTGCCCAAGGGGGCCTACTCGCTCGTGGCCGCCGGGTCGATCATGGCGTTTCTCGGCGGCTTCATGAAGGCGCTCTGGAAGCTGCTCTACGCCACGGGCGTCTGTGACTACGTCCTTCTTGACCACGCGCTCTTCACGCTGCAGGGACCGGGCTTCCTCCTCTTCTTCCTGGGGCTCACGGGCCTCTTCTGGAAGGGCGGCGCGGGCGAGAAGAGCGCGGCCTCGCACGCGGTGCTCGCCGCAGGCGCGCCCGTCGCAACCACGACCTCGATCCCGTTCATCGTCATGCAGGTCGTGGGCCTGGGCGGGGCGCAGGTCCTTCTCGCCGTTGAGGGCGCGCGCAGGGGCAGGAGGCTCGTGCCCGTGGCATTTGCGCTTGCCCTTGTCTTCATGCTCGGCATGGGCTACCTCGGGGCGAAGTTTGACGACTCGAGCTCCATGCACTGGGTGGCCCAGCTCACCAACACGCTGTCAATGGCATGCTTTCTGTGGGGCACGCTCATGCTCCACGCAGCGGGGCTGAAGGAGGGAGAATAGATGAGGGTCATTCTTGCGGGGGCCTTTGGCAAGCTGGGCTCCGACATCCTGCGCGCCCTGTGCGCGACCGACCATGAGATCGTAGCCGCAGACGCCGTCACGCGCGTTCCGGCAGACGTTGATGCCACGCGCTTTGAGACGCGCCAGATCGACGTCACGCGCCCGGAGACCCTGGAGGGCCTCTGCGACGGGGCGGACGTGGTCATCACCACCGTCGGCCTCACCGGCGCGTCCACGCGCTTCACCAACTACGACATCGACTACCAGGGAAACCTCAACCTCGTCGAGGTCGCGCGGACGGCGGGCGTCAAGCACTTTGGCTACGTCTCCGTCATCAACGCCAACAAGGGCGAGGGCATCCCGATGGTCCACAGCAAGTACCTGCTGGAGGAGGCGCTCAAGGCGTCCGGACTCCCCTACGTGATCTGGCGCCCCACCGGTTACTTCTACGACATCGCCCACGTCTTCTGGCCCATGATCAGGTCCAAGAGCGTGCAGCTCCTCAAGACCAAGGGCGGCTTTGAGCCGCGCGCCAATGTCATTGACACGCGCGACTTTGCGGACTTCATCCTTAAGACCATGTGCGACGAGAACAAGACCTACTCCGTGGGCGGAACCGAGACCTACACCTACCGCCAGATCGCGGAGATGTTCTACAACGCCGACGGCGTCACGGGCGGTCCCGTCAAGACCGTTCCGGCGTTCATGATGGACGTGCTGGCTCGCCTGCCCAAAATCAAGGCCCAGGGCAAGTCCGACGTGCTCAGGTTCTCCAAGTTCACGCTGCTCAACGACTGCGTTGGTGACACCGAGGTCCCCGGCCGCAGCTTCCGTGAGTACATCGCAGAGAAGAGCTACGCGCCCGTGATCGAGGCCGAACTCGCCGCCAAGGCCGCGACCGAGAAGGACGGTGGTCGCTGATGAACTGGGTACTTATCGGAACGCTCTTCTGCGTTGCTCTCGTTGCCTGCTGCATGGGGTTTGCGCGCTTCGTGTGGTTCATGTCAATCGGCTACGGCCTTGCGGTGGCCGCGATCGCGCTCGCGTGCCTGGTTGCCGGGGCGGGCATCACCGGCAACGCGCTCACGCCGGGGATCGTCGCCGGGCTTCTCGTCTGCCTTGCCTATGGGCTGCGCCTGGGCGTCTTCCTGTGGCGGCGCGAGGTGGGCAACGCCGCCTACCGCAAGGTGCTCGCCACCAAGGTCGGCAAGGAGCCTCCCGTCTTTGTGAAGGCGCTCGCATGGCTCTTCATGGGCGCGCTCTACGTCTGCGAGACCGCAGGGCTGCACCTGCGCCTGGCAAACGGCACGCCGGATGACGCAGCGCTCTGGGCGGGCGTCGTGGTGATGGCCGTCGGTGCCGTGATCGAGGCCGTGGCCGACCAGCAGAAGAGCGCCCAGAAGGCCGCGCACCCCGACATGGTTGCCACCGAGGGTCTCTACAAGCTCGTGCGCTGCCCCAACTACCTGGGCGAGATGCTGTTTTGGACCGGCGTGCTGCTGGTGGGCGCGACCAGCCTTGCCGGCATCGGCCAGTGGGCCATGGCGCTTATCGGCTTTGTCTGCATCATCTTCATCATGCTCGACGGCGCGCGCCGCATGGCCAAGGGCCACGAGGCCCGCTACGGCAAGGACCTCAGGTATCGCGAGTACGCCGACCGCACTAAGCTCATCATCCCGTTCGTCTGGTAACACCCGGCCGTAGCATCTCGTAGACCGGACCCTCCCTAACCCACGTTCCTCTTGCCAGAACGAGGGTTAGGGAGGGTCTTTTGCGCGGCGAGCTTTCTGGCGCTCCCCAAACGCGCGTACCAAACCTGTCCCAAAAACTCTGAGAGAAAAAAACACGTCCCCAATTGACACGCCGGGGAGGGGAGCATGCCAGTCGTGTCTCATTTTCAGCCGATTGTGACAGCCGAGAAGGACGCCTCACGTCCCCTCGTATCATCTGACGCAACAGACTCGGCCAGAGGAGTGTGAAGATGAGACACGAGAAGAAAATCGCCCGGATGTCGCTCGCCGAGAAGTGCGCGCTGCTCCAGGGTGCCACCACGTTTGGATCTTGGCCCAACGAGCGCCTGGGCATCCCCGCCGTCGAGTTCTCCGACGGACCCTCGGGCGTGCGCCACCAGGCGGGCGCGGCAGACCACCTCGGCCTCAACGCCTCCGAGCCCGCCACCTGCTTCCCCACCGCCGTCACCATGGCCAACACCTGGGACGAGGAGCTCGAGGAGCGCGTCGGCGCGGCCATGGGCCAGGAGGCCGCGACCCAGGGCGTGGCAAC
>DXAB01000198.1 GCA_019117265.1 Candidatus Olsenella pullicola | reverse complement strand
GGTTGTCACCATGATGCTCATGGTGACAACCTACCCTGTCACCTTTGTCATCACCTCTGTCACCAATCTGCCTTGGTCAGTCTCGTAGGGCCTCGTCCTGTGCCAGGGCGATGAGCTTCTTCTTGAGCATGCAGATTTTCTGATCCTGGGCAAAGGTACGCACGAGCAGCACGATGATCCCGCAGAAAAAGACGAAGTTAACCGGAGCGTCAAAGCCAAGGAGGTCGGACGCCCAGTAGGCAATCTGTGGGAACATCGCGATGACGATGAGCACAAGCGAGAGCGCGAGCCAGAAGATGGAGTCTGAGATCTCGAGCCCGGCCTTTCTGATCCTTCTCATCACAAAGAAGAGGACGAGAAGCGAGCAGACGAAGAGGGACACCCTAAGCGCAACTGACATCAAGATCACCTGAACCACTGGGCAAGAAGGATTGACGTGCAGGTCCTTGCCATGTACGAGACGGACTTTGCAAGGTTGAGGTAGCTCTCGCCTGCCAGGCGCTCGCGCATCGTCACCCGGACCTCGCTCACGCGGGCCCCGCGGCGCATGAGGTAGGCAAGCGAGTCCGGCTCGGGGCCAAAGTCAAAGCGTCGGGCAAACTCCTCCATCATGGCCTGGTTGTAGAGACGAAGCCCGGAGGTCGGGTCGTTGATGCGCTGACCCGTGGTGAGGCGGATGATCCCAGAGATGAGGCGCGAGCCAATCATGCGCGCGGAGAGGGGCTTATCCTCCGTCACAAAGCGCGAGCCGATGACGATGTCTGCCCCTGTGGCCTCCATCTCGCGGACCATCTCGGGAAGGTATTCCGGCACGTGCTGACCGTCCGCGTCAAACTGGACGACGGCGTCATAGCCATGTGCCAGCGCGTACTTGACGCCGGTCTGGAAGCCGGCCGTGAGGCCGAGGTTGGTGGGGTGGCTCACGTGGCGATAGTCATGCTCCCGGCAGATTTGCCCGGTGGCGTCGGTTGAACCGTCGTTGATAACGAGGTAGTCGCAGCCCGTGCGCGCGGCGAGAAGCTCCTCGACCGTGGAAGCGATCGACTCCTCCTCGTTATAGGCGGGGATTATGGCAAGTACCTTCATAGACGCTCGTTCCTGGAGGTCGCATTTTCCTCTGGCATTATAGTAAACACGCTGTTCTCTGTCCCAGTGCGTCGGGCGCTATAGTTATATGCGCCCGTCGTGCCGGAATCGCTGAGGTGCGTTCATGAAGGAGCCTTCGCTCAAGGCAAACATGCTCTGGAACTCCGTTGGGTCCCTCATGTACTCGGGGTGCCAATGGCTGCTCACGGTGCTCGTCGTTCGCCTCTCCACGAGCTACGACGCCGCGGGGACGCTCGCCCTTGCCATGGCGGTTTCCAACGTCTTTGTGCCCATCGCGCTCTACCGCATCCGCTCCTACCAGGTCTCGGACATCCACGAGGAGACCTCGTCGGGGGAGTACGTGGGGCTGCGCTTTGTCACCATAGCCGCGAGCCTCATGCTGACCGTCGCGTACGTGCTCGCGAGCTGTGCCCCCTCCGCGGTTCCCGTGGTGATGCTCTACCTGCTCTATCGAGCGGGCGAGGTCTTCATCGACGTCCTCCACGGCGTGGACCAGCAGCACCTCCGCATGGACTACTGCGGCATCTCGCTCTTTGCCCGAGGCGTCCTTTCCGTGGCGCCCTTCTCCGTGGTTCTTTACCTTTCCAACGACCTGATGCTCGCCGTGCTTGCCATGGTGGTGGCAACGTACCCCGTCATCCTCTGGGACGCCCGCCAGGCGTCGCGCTTCTTGTCCATACGCCCCGTCTTCTCTCGGTCCTCCATCACGCGCCTGCTCGTGGCGTGTCTGCCCGCCGTCATCGGCAACGCCGCGTGCAACTTTACCGTGACCTTTGCGCGGCAGTACCTCAGCATGAGCGCGGGCGAGGACGCGCTTGGCATCTATGCATCCGTCTGCACGCCCATCGTGCTCATCCAGGCCTGCGCGAGCTACGTCTACGCGCCTCTTCTCGGCATCTTTGCCGAGCTCCTGGACAAGGGGGACGCCGCCGGCTTTCGCTCCCTTCTTGCCAAGGTGGTCGGTGCGCTTGGCGCCATCTTCGCCCTCGGCGCGGTGGCCTTCTCGCTCTGCGGAGACTGGTTCATCGGCCTCGTGTTTGGCGAGGGGATGGTGCCGTACGCCTATCTCATGTACGCGGGCATCCTTTGCTCGGCGCTTACGGCATGCATGGCGTTTCTCGGCGACCTTCTGGTGACCATGCGCGCCATGCGTGGCAACCTCATTGGCAACGTGGTGGCGTGTCTGCTCTCACTGCCGCTCTCCGTGGTGCTTGTTGACGCCTGCGGCATGAACGGCGTGAGTCTCTCCGTGAGCGCCGCGTTTGTGGTGGGCATCGCGCTCATGACCAGAAGCGTGCTCGCTCGCTGTGGCAGAGGGGCGGGTGGGGCCTGATGCCAGCTCACTCGTATGCCCTCTTCTCGGCGCTGTTCCCGCCCCATATGGGGGGCGTCGAGAAGTTCACGGCCAACGTGGCGCGCCTTCTTTTGGAGCGCGGCAACTCGGTCACGGTGGTGACCAACGACTCCGAGGGCCTGGGTGCCGGCGAGAGGGACGAGGGGGGCGTCAACGTGGTGCGCCTGCCTTGCCACCCGCTCGTCTCCGGCCGTATGCCGCTTCCGCGCCCGTGCTCGGAGCGCTCCGAGCTGCTCCGAGCGCTCTCCTCCCAGCGCTTTGACGGAGTGCTCGTCAACGCGCGCTTCTACCCCCACTCGATCACGGGCCTCCGCTTTGCGCGCGCCCAGGGTCTGCGCCCGGTCCTTCTGGACCACGGCTCCGCCTACCTCTCCTTTGGAAGCCCCGCCCTCGACCTTGCCGTGCGCCGCTACGAGGACGTAATGACTGCGCTCGGCAGGCGTTACGAGCCCGCCTACTACGGCATTTCCGAGCGCAGCGCCGCGTGGCTCGGCCACTTTGGCATCAGGGCTTGCGGCGTCATCCCCAACGCCATTGATGCTGCCGCATATCGGGCCCAGGCATGCGGGCGCGACTTCCGCGCGGAGCTCGGCATCTCACAAGACGCGCTGCTCGTCGCGTTTGTCGGCCGCCTCATTCCCGAGAAGGGCGTGCGCCAGCTCCTCGATGCGGCGCGTGACCCGCGCCTCATGGGGCGAGACGTCGCCTTTGTGCTGGCGGGGGACGGCCCCCTTGCGCCGGAGGTGGGCAAGGCACGCTCCGAGCTCCTGCGTTGGGCGGGTGCCCTCGATGCTCCCGACGTTGCCTCGCTGCTCCTCCAGGCAGACGCGCTCTGTCTGCCCACGCGCTCAGAGGGCTTCTCGACGGTGCTGCTCGAGGCCGCGGCGTGCGGGTGCTCGCCCATCGTTACGGACGTGGGCGGCGCACGGGAGGTCGTTGCCGGGCCGGAGTTTGGACGCATCATCGCATCGATGTCCGCCGATGAGGTGGTTCGCGCCGTCATGGAGCTTGATGACGACCGCTCCCTCGTGAGTCTTCGCTCCCGCAACTGCCGCGAGCGGGCCGAGCTCTTCTCCTGGGACCGTACCGTCGACGCCTTGGAGCGCGCCCTGCTCACCTCATAGGCGCCCTCGTGCGCGACCCATTGCTTTGAGGTACCATTCAGGCTACTCACTCAAGAGAAGGTTGGTCCCCATGGCTTCCTCACCAAAGCGTGGTCGTCTCCTCGTTGTTCTTGCGCTGGCGCTTGCCGCGCTCGTTCCGTGCGGTGCCGCCGCCTACGCCGCTCGTGCTCGCCTGGACGTCTGGTATGACGGCCTTAGCATCTCCGACAGCAGCATCCTCGTGGGGGAGAGCGTCACGCTCGACGCCTCCGTCTCGGGCGAGGACGTGGACGGCGTGCGCTACAACTACGGCTGGAGGCGCGACGGCTCCTGGGACAAGGGCAGCTGGAGCACCTCGCTCCAGAACGGCTCTGGCCTCCAGTCCAGCCCAGAGTGGACCTTCAAGCCGCCCGTGGCGGGAACCTACGAGGTCTTTGTTGACGTGGTCCGTCCGGACGGCATCGCCGTGGGCACCAAGGTGGTCTCGCTCTCCGTTGACCGCGGCTGGACCATTCCCTCCGAGCTCTCCCTGAGCGCCACGTCCCCACAGAACACGGGCACCAAGATCGTCATGAGCGCACCTGCCACCGGCACGCGCGCCGATCGCGTTGAGTATCGCTACTCCTGGACGCGCGACAACGGTGCGGACTCGTTTGCCACCTCGTACGTCTCTGACAAGAGCTATGCCTTCACGCCCACCCACAGCGGTGACTACACGCTCTCCGTGGACATTCGCGACAAGGACACCGGGCAGGTCGTCACCCTCAAGAAGAACTTCCGCGTCAACCGTGGCTGGGAGCTTACGGGCCTTGACCTCTCGTACTCCAACCCCCTGCGCCCAGGGACCAAGGTGACCTGGACCGCGCGCGTCTCCGGCAACACCTCGGGCCTCAAGTACAACTTTGTGTGGGAGCGCGACAACTGGGCGGAGTGGAACTCCACCGTCCGCTCCGGCGACTGGGCAACCTCAAACACCGCCACCTATACCATTGGCGGCTCGGGGCGCTACTCGTTCTACGTGGACGTTGAGGACCAGTACGGCGAGAAGCAGACCGTCTCTGTGACGGGCGTCAGGGGCTACTCCGCAAGCGATGCCATGAACCGCGTTATCAGCGTGGCCCGCGGTGAGCTCAACCCCTATGAGTCCGGCTACAAGTACGAGAACGCGCTCACGGCAGCGGGCGGCACGCTCTGCAACTACCGCCACGGCTGGTGGTGCGTCAACTTCCTCTGGTGGTGCTTCCGCGAGGCGGACCAGCAGGACATCTACGGCACCTCCGGCATGGCCGTCGAGCCTGACTACCTTGCCAACGAGTTCAAATCTCTGGGCGCGTTCAACGGCTCCTCCGGGCTCCAGGGCATCAAGGTGGGGGACATCGCCTTCTCCCTCTACAACGCCTGGAGGCCCGGCCAGACCATTGGGCACGGCGCGCTCGTCGTGGGCGTTACCGACACCACCGTGACGGTGATCGAGGGCAACGGAGTGGGTGGCGGCGTGCGCACCAACACGTGGTCGCGCTGGGAGTCTCGCTGGCGCGGTTACGCCCGTCCGGCCTACTAGCGCTCATGAAAGCCGCCGAGAAGGACGCTCGTTCCGGAGAGCACATGGCTCCCGCATCTCGTGGCGTGCGCTATCCCCTCGTTGACGTGGCGCGCATCGCGGCGTTTGCCGGTGTGCTCGTCCTGCACGTCATCTCACCTGCGGGCGTGGGCATCACGGCGAACATCCTCTCTCGTTGGGCGGTTCCGTACTTCTTCATGGTTGCCGGGTTCTTCTCGTTTGGGAAGGAGCCGAGAAAGCTCGGCAGGGGGCTTCGCCATGCGATCTTTCTGGCGCTCGTGGCGGCGGGGCTCTACATTGCGCTGCAGCATTATGGCCTGTGGTGGAGCGGAGGAGCTCTCGTCACGGTCGAGTATCTGGGCCAGCTTGCTCTCACACCGTCCTTCTTTGTCTACAACAGCGTCCCCTTTGCCTATCACCTGTGGTTTCTCTTCTCGCTTGCCTACGTCTACGCGTTCTATGTGCTCTGGGAGTCATGCGGCTACCCGCGCTGGGCGCTCTACGTGCTCGCCGCGCTGCTCTTTGCCCTGAGGACCACCCAGTTTGAGCTTGCGGGGTCCCCCGATCCCCTGGGCGACCTTGGCGAGGTCTCTCACTGCTGGTACTACGTTGGCATCCCCATGTTTGCCGCGGGTCTTGCCCTGCGCGGTCTTTGGGAGCGGGGCGTCCGGCTTCCCGTCCCCCTGCTTGTTGCCGGGCTTGCCCTGGGTGTGTGGCTCTCGTTTGCGGAGTACGGGCGCTTTGGCCTTCAGGAGGTTTACGTCGGCACGCCGATTGTCGCCTTCTGCGCGCTCGGCGTGTGCACGCGTTTCTCGCTCCCGTCCCTTGGGCGCGTTCCCGTGCTCGGGCGGCTCCTCGCTCTGGGCAGCGCCCCCACGATGTATGCCTACGTCGTCCACCTTGCCGTCTTGGACTGGGTGCGCTACCTCTGGCCCGCCGAGGCCGCGAGCGAGTGGTGGACCTACGGCGTCACGCTCGCAATCTCGCTTGGAGCAGGCTTTCTCCTTGCCGCTTTTGCCTCCGGCGTCAGGCTTGCCGCGTCCAAGGTTGCCCAGTTCGTTGGGGTCGCGGATTAGTCACAAACTATTTTGTACAGGCGAAGTACCCCATCCGAGAGAACGAGCTCAAAGCCCTGCGTGTCATCGTCTACATTTAGCCCCGCCCAGATGTCTGCCCTATAGTCACCCAGCATTGTGTAGACATCGCCCTCCGTGGGTTTGGGGCCGTCGAGCAGCAAGAGATAGCGAGCCCCCGTTTTCTTGACTGCGTCCTGAACGCTCCGGGAAGAGGAGATCTCGTTAAGCGACATGCGTATGGACGCGCTCTCCTGCGTCTCATTGGAGGGACGGCAGGACTTGTAGTACACGTTAATGCCGTCGGCAGCATAGGCAAAGGCGCTTCCATCAAAGGGGTTGTTGAGCACGAGCGCATCTTCCCCCACGAGCTCCTTGACATGCTGGACAAACGAGCGCTCTCGGGCCGTGTAGACCTGATCGTCCGAGAACCGATACGTCCTACGCACCTGATCGCTTGCAAACCCAAAAGGACTGGGTTCGTTGCCCATTGGGCTGCTGTCATAGTTGACGCACGTGAACGCAGCCGCTGCAACGAGAAGGGCTGCGGCGGCCACGCGACGTGCGTGTAACGGGCGATGCGCCAGACGTTTCTGCAGGGTGAGCCACGCCCCGGTGAGCACCTGCGCGACGGACCAGAGACCGAGCGAGGAGAGCGGTACTGCGGCGATTGCCACCATGGCGGCGGTACGCTCCGGGTCGTTGTACCAGAATCCGCTGATGAGGCGTCGCGTCTCGTAGTCAAGAGTCAGGCCGAGAACAAAGACAAGTGCGATGAGGATATAGGATATGCCAACCCACCTGAGGCTGCCGCTGCGGAGGGCTCGGACAAGTCCAACGATGATGAGCGCACCGAGAAGGTACTGCGGGAACCGAGCATAGTAGCCCGCCGTAAGCACGTTCCAAAGCGCCTCCGGGAGCGTTCGCGAGAACTGCCACACAAAGTCGACGATGTCGGAAAAAAGCGAGCTGTTGAAGAGGATGAGCCACATGCCAACATAGGCAAGGCAAAGAAGGCCTCGTGCCAACAGGAGGAGGTGCGAGCGAGAGATGCCGCGCCATCCTTGGCTCGGAATCAATCTGGGAAGGTAGTTGAGCAGAAGATAGGGAAGAAGCAGCAGGGAGGCGGTGAAAATCGAGTTGGGGTGCGTGAGCGCGCATCCTGCTGAGGCGATGAGAAAGCCGGCTGCCAGGCGAGGGTCAAACAGACGCTCTCCGCGGCTCGGAAGAAGGGAGACAAAGAGCACGGCAAGGGCGGGGAGGCAGCAAAAGGCGGCGAGGTTGGGGAAGGCCCCGTGCACGGTGAGCATGCGAAGCGGGAAGGCTATCGAGGCAAGGCAGGTGAACGCCCCCGCAGAAACTGCCACTCGGTTCCTCTCGCCGATCAAGCAGCCGAGAAGGGCGCATGTCCCGAGCGGGTAGACCAGTGCGACGAGCGCAATGTTTGTTGCGTTCTCCGCGATGGGGGCCGTGCAGCCGAGTGTCTCGCACACGATCGCGGCAACGATGTGCCACGCGTTTGGGTAGAAGGATGAGAGCGAAAAGGGCGTCTGATCTGCGGGAAGCGAGGGGTAGACGGTCGTCTTGAGCGCTGAGTAGCTGGCTCCCTCGCTCATGGCGGAGATCATGCCAAGGTGTGTTGCGTTGTCGTCAAACTGGACAAAGGAGTCCGCTCCCTCCATTTGCGCGACAAACGTGACGTAGATTGTGGCACAGCCCACGAGTGCGTAAAGCGCGGGCATCGCCCAGTCATGAGCGTATGACTTCTTTTTCTGTAGTGCGCGTTCCGTCTCGGGGGGATGGAGCCGTTTGACGAGGCAGTAAACCGCGATGGAGCTCATGAGGGAAAAGGCGGTTACGCCTGTGGCATTGCTCGCCCCAAGGGGGTCAAGGACAATTCCTCCCAAAGCGAGAAGCCCCAGGGAGACGGGCGCGGAACAGCAAAGAGCGCGCTGCAGGCCCATCCCGCTACCCGCGAGAGCGATTGTCCCCGGTATCAAGAGAGTTGCCAGACAGACAAGTATTGCAAAGGCAACGGATAAGAGCATGAAATCTCCGTGCGTGTTGGGGGTAGTGTTAAGCAGGGCACAGTATAGCAGTGTCCGTTTTTGCTCCGTGGCGCACCCCGGAACTGCGTGAGCTCATCACGATGGCTGTGAATAATGGCGGGGGCGGCACCAATGGCGCCGCCCCCGTCGTAGTTCTTGCGAGTCTTGACTACTCAACGTCTACGCCATACCAAGCCACATCCTCATGCACCCAGCCAATCTCCACGAGCTTCTCGACCTCCTCGGGGCTTGCGGTGTAGTGGTGGGTTGCCGTCTCTGCGTAGGGGTTGTAGAGGCGCTGCAGCGCAACCGCGTTCTCGGCGTCAGGGTCGGCGGAGCACCAGCCCTCGCCCTCCTGCTGCCAGCCGATCTTGGCAAGGGACTCGTACTCCTCCTTGCTGGTGGTGTAGTGGTGGTCGTCGGAGTAGGGGTTGAAGAGGCGATAGACCGGGATTCCCTCGGTGGGGGCAATCCAACCCGTGCCCTCGTAGGTCCAGCCGAGACCGATGAGGGTGTCGCGCTCAACCGTGCTCGCCGTGTAGAAGTGCTCGCCTGTGTACTGGTTGTACATGCGATACATCGTCTCCACGCTGTCGTCCACCTCTGCGGGGGCGTCGAGGTCCACGTAGTCGAAGTTGATGTCCACGTTGGCGGGGATGCCGTCTATGCGCCCGTTGCACATGCACTGCCAGATGTCGTACTCGCCCTGGTAGCTGCAGGTGAGGTTGTACTGGGCAACCCACTTGTGCCATGCGTCAAACCCGGGGCCCGTGAGGTAGTTGGTCCACCAGTTGAGGTTGGAGTAAATGCCGGGCGTGTAGCCGGCCTCGCGGATGGCTGAGCAGAAGGTGGCCGCGACCTGCTCGACCTGATCGTTGCTCAGGACGTGGTAGTTGCCCTCGCCGTCCTGGCCTGCGGGACGACCCGTCTTGGGGTCCTGCGTCTCAAGGTCGTAGTAGACGGGGTAGGCAACCTGATCGGGCGTGAGGCCGGCGGTCTCAAGCAGGCGCAGCACGTGCTCGGCCTCGTCGAGCGCCGTGGAGGTGTCATAGGCGTAGGAGTAGAGGTAGATGCCAAAGGGGATGTCGTTCTCAATGCAGCCCTTCACGTTGTCAAGGAACTTGGCGTCATCCTGAGAGGTGAGGTTGTAGCCCCAGCCCGCGCGGATGATGACAAAGTCCACCAGGCCCGTCTGCTTGACCTTGGCCCAGTCGATGTCGTGCTGCCACACGGAGACGTCGATGCCCAGGCCGCCCTTGGCGTCGGTCTGTTCCATGCCGGTTGCGCCGTTTACGTTAGTGGCGACGTAGGTGCCGTCCTCGGTCTTAGTCCAGACGTTCCAGGAATCTGGGTCGTAGCAGTCGATCGTGGGCTCCTCTTCCTCGCCCTCCTCACCGTCCTCGTCTGGGTTCTCGTTGGGCTTGGCATCGGACTCGGACTGGGTTTCCTCATCGTCTTGGGCAGGGCCCTGGTCGTCTGTCAGTGCCGTGCCGGCCGCGAGCTCGGAGAGGGCGCTTGCGCTTGGGGCGTCTGGGTCGGGCTGAAGGCCATCTGCTGCCAGCGCGGCGCAAGGCCAGGACAGCGCGGCCGAGAAGACCAGCGCGCACAGCGTGGCGAGCAGGGATCGAAGGTTGTGCCTCATAGATCCTCCAAACGAGTTGCTCGGGGTCACCTACCAGCATCATAGCGTTCCGGATTGTGCCCGGACCCACCTCAAGCATTGTTTTACAAAGACGGCAGGCGTCTCAGCTGGGGCACTCGTTCTTCTCGCCGTGCCCTAGGATCGTGTCTCGTGTCCCGTGAGCAGGGACTCGGTCGATCCGCCGCAGAGCGCGCCATGACATGCGTTGAGCGCGTCGATGATCGAGAAGAGCGGCCGGAAGTTATTGCCGTAGTTGGTCATGACCACCAGCACGTACGGGCCGCAGTCCGAGAAGACGATGCCGACGTCGTTGGTCGCGTTTATGCCGACGGGGCTGTCTGGGTACCAACCCGGCTTGCACCAGGCCTCATAGCGCTTGCGGAAAAGCCCTCCCATGGCGGAGTGGCGCGTGCGCCTCATGTATCCGGCAAACTCCGAGGACCCGGCGTCGCCAGAGAGCCACCAGTTCCAGATGTGCTCCCAGGCGTTGGCGGTCTCGCCTGCGGAGATGTAGAGGTAGTCGAGCGCAGCCGAGGGATGATATGCGCTTGGCGCGCCGTTTGCGGCAAGCCACCGGTCAAACTGCGGGCGACCGTATATGTCCACGAGCCTGCCGTAGGAGGCGTTGTCGGAATCGACGAGCGAGGCTTCCACAAGGCGCGTGTTGGCGCCTGCGCTGCCGTAGTTCTCGAGGATCATGGCGCAGTAGAGCGCCTTGGCGGTGCTCGCCGAGTAGAAGCTCTTGTTGGCGTTGTAGGAGAGGCTGCGGCCGCTGTGAAGGTCGTACATCACCACTCCGATGTCGCGGCCGGCGGCCCTCACAGATGAGATGGCCTGCTCAACACGCTGAAACTCCGCGCTGCCCGTGAAGCCCTCGGGGCCGCCCACGGTGATTCCGCTGGACGTGGTCACGGTGACGTCTCCGCGGGCAACTGCGTACCAGGCCGCTCCCTCGTCATGCCAGCCCCGGCTCACGAGCGCGTTTGCCTCGTCCTGGCTGTAGGTGTAGTTGTGCGTTCCGCGTTGCTCGTAGGGGTTGAACTGTCGCTTGACCTCAACGGTCTTGGCGTCGTCCGAGTACCAGCAGATGCCCTCATCGCGCCAGCCGGCGTCCACGAGCGCCACGCACTCGTCCACGCTCGTCGTGTAGTGGTGGTCGTCAACGTAGGGGTTAAAGAGCCTGTACACCGGCGTCTGAGACGACGTGGGGGCGATCCAGCCCACCCCCTCGGGCTGCCAGCCAATCTCCGCGAGTGCGTTGCGCTCACTGGTGCTGGAGGTGTAGAGATGCTCGCCGGTGTAGGGGTTGTAGAGACGCCACATGGACTGCGTGCCCGCCGCGCGGGCCACCGTGGGGGCAAGGAGCGTGAGCGCAAGGGCAAGGGCCGCCGTGGCAAGAAGCGCTTGGCTCTGATGGCGGTTGGCTCTCATCCGCAGCCCCTCCTCCGCATAGGCGTTGCTGGGATAATTGTCGGTCCGAGCGTTGGGCGTCTTGGCATTCTTTAGGTGAGCGGCGGACGTGTGTCGGGGGGTATGCGTCTGATGCGTCCCCGATGCTGCCTTCCGCTTTGAAAAATCGCCGAGTGCGCTGGAAGAGCTGCGGGTGCGCTTCCAAATTGTGCCAAATGTACATGTGGTTGCCAGAGCGCTTAGGAACAGCGTCCAGTGCGCACTCGTTGGGGGACGTGTGCTTTGAAATTGGGCCGTGTGCGCCCGGTTGGCCCCGTCTGCGTCCTAGAATCCCGCCGAGAGCTGCGGGGCCGGGGTCTTCTCGGTTGACCGCCGTGCCACTCGGCGCGTTTCTAAAGCGAGAAGTGCCGTTTTGGCGCGCACTGGGCCGCATTTCTCAGCGCCGTTTAGGGTGGTTGAGCACTCGACGGGCTTTCAAAGCGCCCCGTCAGGACAACGGCGTCACTCGGCCCCAATTTGAAGCACCCTTTGGGCCCTCGACGAGCCCTTGGCTATGAGCGCTCCTCGTCTCCCGTGAGCAGAGACTCGGTTGAACCGCCGCAGAGCGCGCCGTGGCACGCGTTGAGCGCATCGATGATGGGGAAGAGCGGCTCGAAGTCGCTCCCGTAGTCCGTCATCACCACGAGGACGTAAGGCCCGCAGTCAGAGAAGACCACGCCCACGTCGTTGGTTGCGGCAATGTTAAGCCAGTCCTCCTCGTACCAGCCCGGCTTGCACCAAGCGTCGTAGCGCTGCCTAAGCAGCCCGCCCATGGCCGAGTGGCGCGTGCGGCCGAGAAGACCGGCGAGCTCGTCAGCCCCCTCGGCCCCCGTGAGCCACCAGCGCCATATGTGCTCCCAGCACTCCGCGGTCTCGGCGGCAGAGATCCAGAGATAGTGCTCCGCCTGAGCGGGTTCCGTGGCATTGGGCGCGCCGCTCGTGGCGAGCCAGTCGAAGAACTCCTCCTCGCTGTAGTGGTGGAAGAGCGCAAAGTAATCCTCATTGGAGGAGTCCACGACGGCCCCCTCAACCAACCTGGCGTTGCCTCCCGCGGTGCCGTGACGCTCGTAGATCATGGCGCAGAAGAGCGCCTTTGCGGTGCTCGCGGAGTAGCGCTGCTCGCCGGCCCCATAGGAGAGTCCGCGTCCCGTGTGCAGGTCGAGAAGGACAATGCCCAGGTCATGGCCATCCTGGTGGACTTTCTCGATCTCATCCTCAACGCGCTGGAACTCCTCGGTCTCGCTAAAACCGGCGGGACCCGTCACCGTGATGCCGTCCGTCGTCTCAAGGGTAACGTCTCCCCCCGAAAGCGCGTAACAGGCAATCTCGGTGGAGTCTCCTGGGGTTGTGGAGCTTATTTCGTAGCCCTCGTCCGTCCGTATGACGGGGAGCGCCTTCCCCTCGTCCGAGTACCAGCAGATGCCCTCGCCCGTCCAGCCGCCAATCATGAGCTGGAGACACTCAATGGGGTCGGCAGTGTAGAGGTGGGTGCCATCATCCGAGAAGAGCCGGTAGACGGGCTCGTCCGAATCCGCGGGGGCGGCCCACGCGACGCCCCGTGCCTCCCAGGCGGACTCAACGAGCGCGTCACGCTCCGCCTCGTCGGCCGTGTAAAGCAACTCGCCTGACGTGGGATGAGCAAGCTCCCACACGTCCTTCGTGTCCTGCGCCCATGCCGCGCCAGGGAAGAGCAGGACCGTCAGCGCGACGGCTGCCACGGTCATGACCATGTTCGAGCGAACGCGCATGCCCCCTCGTTTCCCCAGTTCCCTGGCAGTATCGTACGCGCTGAGAGCGCTTGGCGAGAAGTGCTTGCGCAGGTGATAACAACCTTCTTACATGAGAGCGCCCGGAACCATGACCGTCTGGCGCTTTGGATGGGTCCCGTGTGGCCACATGTCCTTCTCCTTTGTCTGGCGGGGCTCTTGTGCCATCATCGTGGGTGAGGAATTACACGTTGGCCGGGAGATTGTTATGCCGCGCTTTTCTGTCGTTGTTCCGGCGTTCAATGGCGCCGCGCATATTGCGGAGTGTCTTGAGAGCGTGCTCTCTCAGGGCGTGGACGACCTTGAGGTCATCGTTGCTGATGACAGGAGCTCCGACGAGACGCCCGCGCTCGTAAGGGCGCTTGCAGAGAGAGACCCGCGCGTGAGGCTCGTCGAGCGGGCGGAGAACGGCGGCACACTGCGGGCGCGCCGTGACGGCGTTCTTGCGAGTACCGGGGACTACGTGCTTCTCGTTGATCAGGACGACGCGCTTGCGCCCGGGGCCCTCGAGGAGATCGAAGCCGCCCTCACGGAGCACGACCCCGACATCCTCCACTTTGGCGTGAGCGTCATTGCGGAGAACGCTGCGGCGGAGGGCGCCGCTGCCGGCATGACCGGCTTTCTCACGCCGCCGTCACGCCGTCTGGAGGGCGAGAAGATCCTTCAGACGCAGTTCTCCGGTGATCTGGGGTTTGACTGGCACGTCCATCACAAGGCGTATCGGGGCGAGCTTGCGCGGCGTGCCTGGTCCGCCGCCCGTGACGTGCGGCTCACGCTCTCGGATGACCTCTACGCGAGCTTTCTGCTCTGCTCCATGGCGTCAACGTACGTGGCGGTCCCCGATGCGCCGTGGTACGAGTACCACCTTGGGCGAGGGGAGACCTTTGGAGCGCGCCTGACGTTTGAGGACGTGCTTGCCACCAGCGAGCGCGACCATGCCGCGCTCACGCTCATCGAGGAGTTTGCGCGCTCGGGCGTCGTGTCGCGCGATGACTGGCCCGCGCGCGTGGCGGACGTGCGCGACCGCCTTATCGAGCACGTCATGAACGAGCTCCACGACGGCCTTTCCGCCGAGGGGCAGCGGGCAGCCATTGACGGCGTCCTCTCCCTATGGCCCGCGGACGCCGTGGCGGGGGAGCTCTACCGCTTTGTGCGGGACCGCGCCTACGCGCTCTTTGACGCCCGGACCTGCCCAAAGTCATCCGACGAGCTTCACCGGCTCCTCGCGGACGCGCGTCGCGCGGACGAGCTCGTCTCTGGCCCCGTCTCCCCTCGCTACGCCATCATGAAAGAGGCGGCCGAGCGTCACCTCGGAGACCTTGAGAGCCTGAAGGACGAGAGGAGCGTGCGCGGCGTCGTGCGTCACCTTCTCGCGCGTTTGCGGACGAGGTAGACCCAGGGCGCACGGTTTGGCGATAATGGAGAGCGTCAGACCCGTTGAGAGGGAGCCATTTTGTCACCCACGTTCTCGATAGTCGTCACGGCATATAGCAACGCTGCGTACCTGCCGGGATGTCTCGATAGCATTGCTCGCCAGTCCTACCCCTCGTGGGAGTGCGTCATCGTGAATGACGCCAGCCCGGACGAAACGCTTTCGGTTGCCCGGCGCTACGCAAAGGGTGACGAGCGGTTCCGCGTGCTCTCCCTTCCCGAGAACCGAGGGCTCCATCTTGCCCGGCGCGCGGGAATTGAGGCGTGCGAGAAGGACTACGCCATCTTTGTCGACGCCGATGACGAGCTCTCCCCGGATGCCCTCGAGGGGCTTGTCTGCGCCATCGGGGACGAGCGTCCCGACATGGTCCACTTTGGCATTGACGTCGTTCCCTCGGGCGTGTCCGACGAGGACTGCCGCGCCTTTGAGGAGAACGTCAACGCTCCGCTCGAGCGCATGTCCGGCGCGGACGCCTCCCACGCGATCTTTGACGCCGATGGCGGCTATGCCCAGGACTGGCGCGTCACGCAGCGGGCCTATCGTACGGAGTTCTGCCGCGAGGCGTTCCTTGCCATGACGGGGGCGCGCCTCGAGCGTGCGGAGGACTGCTACGAGCTGCTCGTGCTCGCGGACCGTGCCGGCGAGCAAATCACCGTAAACGACGTGCGCGCCCTGCGCTACTTCTACGGCCGCGGCGTTACGGGGACCAGTGCCATTGGCGCGGCCACCTTCTCCCGCTTCTGCAGGCAGTTCCGCGCATGCGTGGAGGCGATGGACCTCTATGCGGAGAGTCGCACCGATGATGCCGTGAGCCAACACGTTGCCGGTGCCACCTCCAAGCTCCTCGACCTGCTCATGAACGACTGGCTTCGCCGCGTGAGCGATGCAGACAAGCCCGAGGCTGCCCGCGCGGCCGTGGATGCCTTTGGGGCTGGTGAGGTTTCCGCACAGGTCATGCGCCTCGTGCGCGACCGCGCCTATGCCGCCCTCACGGCGGGCGAGCCCCTTGAGAGCGTGTCCGTTGCCGCGCAGTGGTTCCGCCTTGCCGACGGGCTCGCCGACGGCACGCCCGAGCTTCCCGAGCGCTTTGCGAGGTATCGCCGCGAGGCTCGCTCGCACCTCTACGACATTGAGGAGCACGCCCCCGCACGAGAGGCTGCGGCCGATGACATCCACCCTGTGAGCGAGCATGACTACAACGCCCAGCGCATTCGCATCTTTGTGACCACCCACAAGGAGGTCAACCGCTTCCACAGCGACATCCTCCAGCCCGTCCAGGTTGGGCTCGCGCGCCCGCGCAAGCGCTTCCCCTGGGCGCTCCAGGACGACGCCGGGGACAACATCGCCGAGAGGAACGCCATGTACTGCGAGCTCACCACGCAGTACTGGGCCTGGAAGAACGTCGAGGCGGAGTACTACGGCTTCTGCCACTACCGTCGCTACTTCGACTTTGTGGATCGGCACCACGAGGAGAACGCCTACGGCGAGGTGATGGACGCGCGCATAGACTGGGACTCCCAGAAGCGCTACGGCCTTGACGACGCGACCATGACCTCCGTCATCGAGGGGTGGGACGTCATCACGACGGGCGTGAACGACATGAGCGCCTTCCCCGAGCGCTATGCCAACCCGCTCGACCACTACGCGCGCGCCCCGCACCTCAACCTTGCGGACCTCACGCGCACCATGGATATCGTCTGCGAGATGTACCCGGAGTACGCCGAGGACGTCCGTGCGTTTCTTGGTGGGCACCGCGCCTGCTTCTGCAACATGTTCATCATGCGGCGCGACCTCTTCCATCGCTACTGCGCATGGATGTTCCCGGTCCTGGAGCGTTTCATGGAGGGCTGGGACGCCTCCACCTACAGTCACGAGGGGATGCGCACGCCCGGTCACCTCTCCGAGCGCCTGCTCAACGTCTTCCTCATCCACGAGCGTCGCGTGAGTGCGGGGCTGCGCTGGAAGGAGCTCCAGTGCGTTCACTTTGAGAGCCCCGAGCCCCTGCGCCGCCCGACCCTTGAGCCCCTTGCGGACACCGGCCGCCCGGTGATTCCCGTCGTCTTTGCCGCGGACAACAACTACGTTCCCATGCTCACGACGACGATCTTCTCCATGCTGGAGAACGCCTCTCCCGAGCGCTTCTTTGATGTGGTGATTCTCGAGAAGGACATCTCCGGGCATAACCAGCGGCTCATGAGCTCGTTCTTCTCGCGCTTCAAGAACGCCGCGCTGCGCTTTGTCAACGTGCGGGACATCCTACGCTCCTATGACCTGCGCACGAGCAACGCCCACATTAGCGTCGAGACGTACTATCGCTTTCTCATCCAGGAGGTCCTGCCGGGCTACGACAAGGTCCTCTACCTTGACTCGGACCTCATCGTGCGCGGGGACGCGGCCGAGCTCTTTGACACCGAGCTGGGCGACAACTACCTCGCGGCCGCCATTGACATCGACTATCTTGGCAACCTCAACATGGCGGGCGGGGAGCGCCTGCGCTACTCCGACGAGGTCCTGGGGCTCAGGGACCCGTACACGTACTTTCAGGCGGGCGTGCTCGTGCTCAACACGCGCGAGCTGCGTGGCCTGCACAGTGTTGCGGAGTGGCTCGAGCTTGCGGCGCAGCCCAGGTACATCTACGACGACCAGGACATTCTGAACGCCCAGTGCCAGGGTCGCGTGGTGTTTCTCGACAACGCCTGGAACGTCATGAACGACTGCGGCGGGCGCATCGCGCGCGTGTTCAGCTATGCCCCGGCAAAGGTCTACGACCGCTACCTCGCGGCGTACTCAGACCCCAAGATCGTGCACTATGCGGGCTTTGAGAAGCCCTGGAAGTACGGCATGTGCGACCTCTCCGAGCTCTATTGGGAGTACGCGCGCAAGACTCCGCTCTACGAGAAGCTCGTGGCGCTGGCGAGCGATCGGCCGCTGCCCGAGCCCGCCCAAGCAACTGCCCCCGAGCCCGTGGCGCCGCTGCCCGAGCGCGCCGTTGGGGAGAGGAGCCTGCTGCGCGTGCTCGATCCGGTGCTGCCCCTGGGCTCGCGCCGACGCGAGGTGCTCAAGTCCGTCGGGCGCGCCCTGCGTGGCCGCTCGTAGGCGCATTCTTACGGGAGGGCGCTCAAAGGCTATAGTGTCTCTCGGTTAGCATTCAGTACGTGAGGAGGACGCATGAGAAAGCACCTGTTTGTCGCTGCGACGGGCCTGACCCTTGCGCTCGCTCTCGTCCCGGACGTCGCCGGTGCCCGCGAGATTAAGACCACGCTTGCGGAGGACTGGCCCGACCGCGTGGTCGAGATTCCCGATAGCTGGACCATCACCGACGAGCAGGTCGCGGAGTGGGAGGCATACGCCAGCGAGGAGACATTCTCCCCCGAGGCGAAGGCCTGCTATGCCGTGGAGGGGAAAAGCTGGATCCTCCACCGTCTCTACAACCCTTACACAAGCGAGCACCTCTACACCACCGATGACAACGAGGCGGAGCTCCTCGAGGGAATCGGCTGGTCCAACGAGGACAATGCGATGAACGGCGTCTACACCTCCGTGCAGGAGCCCAAGCCCTCCTACATGCACCCCGCGGTCTACCGTCTCTTCAACCCGTACACGGACGACCACCACTACACGTCCGACAAGGACGAGTACGACCAGCTCGATGAGATCGGTTGGGTTGGCGAGGGAATCGTCTTCTACTCCGGCAACCTGTACGGGGTTCCGGTCTATCGCCTCTACAACCCTTACGCCACGCGCGCGTACCACCACTTCACGCAGGACAAGGACGAGGTCGAGGCACTCGTTGAGGCAGGTTGGGTCAACGAGGGGGTTGCCTGGTTCTATACCAATCAGAAGGGCGCATAGCGCCTGCGCTCACATAAACGCTGCTCGGGCCGTCCCTGGGGGGGCGGCCCGGCGCCTTTCTTGGCGAGTTGGTATATCCTTCTTTGTGGAAGCTTTCATCGTCGAGGGGTTGTCATGAAGAAGAGAACGCTCGTCATCTCTGCGCTCGCCCTTGCGCTTGTTGCCGTCCCCGCTGCCGCGCTTGCCGCGGGCGGCTCGCTCATGGGCTGGCAGACGCCGGGTTGGTCGGCAGATGACCCCGCTAACGCCGCCTACGAGAGCGACGAGAACCACGTTTCCTTCTATCGCCTCTACAACCCGTATTCCGGCGAGCACCTCTTTACCACGGACGCCGGGGAGCGCGATGCCCTGGCCAAGATCGGCTGGTCAGTCGAGTCCGGCGGGGAGGACGACCCGTCGAGCGCGGGGCTCGTCGGCATGTTTGAGGACCTTCCGGAAAATGACGACTACCGGCCCATCTATCGTCTCTACAACCCGTACTCCCCGCAGGGGGAGCATCACTACACCACGAGCAAGGACGAGTACGATCAGCTCCAGACCATCGGCTGGGTGGGCGAGGGCGTCTTCTGCTGGTCGGCAAGCTCTCAGCGAACGCCCAACTACCGTCTCTTCAACCCCTATGCCACGATGGGCACCCACCACTACACGATGAGCGTCGAGGAGCGCGACGCGCTCATCGAGCTTGGCTGGCAGTGGGAGGGCGTCGGCTGGTACTCCTGGGGGTTCACCGCGTAGCCGCCCCTCTCGTTAGAAGTGGTACCAGCCGCTGAGCGGCCACTCCTGACGCACGTTCGGCGAGAAGTACGGGTCACCCTTGGCGTAGTGCTGGGGCCAGCGCTCCCTCAGAAGTGCCATCTCGCCGATGTGACGCGCCTGCTCCTCGAGCTTCTCGTCATGTCCGCGCGAGAGTGACTCATGGTGGTACATCCGTACCTCAGGCGTGTAGACCACCACGTAGCCCGCGTTGCGAAGCTTGAGGCAGAAGTCAACGTCGTTGTAGGAGACGGCGAGCGCCTCCTCAAAGCCGCCCACGCGCTCAAAGGCGTCACGACGCACCATCATGCACGCCGCGGTGACGGCGGAGAGCTGCCGCTGGCAGGTGACGAGGTTGAAGTAGCCGTCGTTGCCGCGCGGCATGTCGGCAAAGAGGTGGTTTGCCGCACCCGTCACCACTACGCCCGCGTGCTGGATCACGTCGTCGGGGTAGTAGAGCAGCGCCCCGGCGGCACCCACCTCCCCGCGCGCGCAGATGCCCACGAAGCGCTCCATCCACTCGGGCGTGATGAGCACGGTGTCGTTGTTGAGCAGCAGCAGGTACTCGCCGCGCGCGTGGCGGACGCCAAAGTTGATGAGCTTGGAGTAGTTGAAGCCGCCCTCTCCGTCCCAGCGCACCACGCGGGCACGTCCGCAGGTCGCCTCCGGCAGGCTCTCGTAGTAGTTAAACGTCGCCTGCTTGTGGCTGTTGTTCTCAACGACGACGATCTCGTAGTTCTGGTACGTGGTCTTCTCGATGATCGAGTCGATGCACGCCCTGAGCACGTCCGCATGGTCGCAGGAGGGGATGACCACCGAGACGAGCGGCTCGGGCTGCGGCACGTCGTAGAGCACGCGATAGGTGAAGGGGTAGTCACCTTCCTCCACGCGCGCCGAGATTCCGCAGCGCTTGAGATGCTCGGAGACGGCGAGGATGCCGGCCTTGACGGCATAGAGCTTGCTCTCGGGGTTGCCGCAGGAGGAGCCCTCGCATACGCGCCAGTGGTAGAGGACGCGCGGCACGTGCGTCACGCGGCGCGCGCGCTCGACGGCCTGGAGCGTCATGTGGTGGTCCTGGGCGCCGTCAAACTCGGGCGTGGAGGGCTCGAGCTCGGCAAGGAGGCTGCGGCGGATGGTGAGGAGGTGCGTGATGTAGTTCTTGGTCCTCAGCAGGTCGACGTCAAGGTCGGGCTTGAAGAACGGCGCCTTGAGAACCCCGTCAAGGTCGAGAATGTCCTCGTCACAGTAGAGGAGGTCGGTGTCCGGGCGCTCGCTCACGGCCTGAGCGTACTCGAAGAGGGTGTCGGGCTCGATGAAGTCATCGTGGTCAAGAAACGCGACAAAGTCGCCGGTGGCGCGCTCGATGCCGGCGTTGGTGTTACCGGAGATGCCGAGGTTCTTCTCGAGCGTGACGCAGCGTATCCGCTCGTCATCGGAGCACGCCCTCTCAACGAGTGCGGAGAGCTCGGCGTTTTCCGGTGACGCGTTCACGAGCACGAGCTCCCAGCGGGCGTAGGTCTGCGCGCGCACGGAGTCCACCATCTCGGCAAAGAGGTTGGCAGGCGTCTGGAAGAGGGGCACCACGAGCGAGAAGCTCGGCGCGCCGGGCAGCTCGCAGCGTCGCTGCAGCTCCTGCTCGAGGAGGTTGGGCCGCTTGAGGCGCAGCCACTCGGCGTAGTAGGGGTCAAGCCCGGCGCTCATGTAGCAGTGGCGCATCTCGTTCAGGAGCTCCTCCTTGCGCTCGGGCCAGAGCTCGTGGCAGACGTAGGAGCCCGGGTGGCACTCGTCCCAGCCAAAGAAGAAGAGCCTTCCGGAGGAGATGGGCAGGCGCACCGAGAAATCGTGGACAAAGAGTTCCGCGTGGCGAGACGCACGCGAGCAGTCACGGCGTTCCCCCATGTTGAGGAACGGGGCGCCCGTAGGCTCAAGGCGCTCGTCAAGGCAGGCGAGGCGCACGTCGTGCTCGCCTGCGGAGGGAAGGCGGAGGGAGCCGCGGACGATCATCATGTCTTGGTCGGGGATGATCTGCCTGATGACAATCTCCGAGAGCGTGGAGAGCCTGCCCTCGTCAAAGAGGCGAATCTCCGCGCACTTCTCGGAGCGGAGCTTGTAGTTGA
>DXAB01000197.1 GCA_019117265.1 Candidatus Olsenella pullicola | reverse complement strand
GTCAACACGCCGGGCCTGTCCCAATAACTCTGAGAGAAAAAACGCGTCCCCAAATCACAGACACGCCTCGGCGATGAGGTGACGAAGGTCGTCGATGCCCTGGCCGGTCTCGGAGGACGTGACGATCACCTGGTCGCGCTCGATGCCAAGCTGGCGAGCAATGGTTGACGCCTGCTGGGCCTGCTTTGAGCGCCCGAGCTTGTCAGCCTTGGTGAGCGCCACCACAAAGGGGAGCTCACCCTCGCGAAGGAAGCCGACCATCTCGTGATCGAGCTTCTGGGCGTCGTGACGGATGTCCACGAGCGCAATCACCAGGTTAAAGCTGCGCTCCTGGGCAAAGTAGCCAGAGATGAGATCTGCCCAGCGCTGCTTCTCCTTCTGCGAGACCCTGGCAAAGCCGTATCCGGGGAGATCCACAAAGCGGATGCCGTCGACCTCGAAGAAGTTGATGTTGGCGGTCTTCCCGGGCGTGCTTGAGACCTTGACGAGGCCCTTGCGCCCGAAGAGCTTGTTGAGCAGGGACGATTTGCCCACGTTGGAGCGGCCGGCAACGGCGACCTCGGGGGTGGTGGAGGCAGGGAGCTGCGCAACGGTGCCGTACGAGGCCTCAAAGCGCGCGGTCTGGTAGTTGATGCCGGCCAATGCTGGTCCTTTCACTCGTCTTCTGGCGTCCCATTGTACCGAGGCTTGACGGGGCTCATGAGAAATCGAAAAACCGCCTCTCGTGTAGCGCGAGGCCCTCTCAATTGGGAAAATGCCTCTTCGTGTAGCGTGTTTCCGGGGGGTATCTCAAGTAGCCAACTGGGCATTTGTGCTCAGATACCTGGCTCTACTGCGATTTAGGTCACAATTGACGCTGCACGAAGGAGCATTTTCCAATCTGGAGTGCTTCGGCGCTACACGAAGGGTCATTTTTCAAATAAGGGAGACGGCGCGATGTCGAGCACCTTCATAAAAACCGCTGGCTATGGTGACAACCTGCCCGGAGAGGCGGCTGCGCTCCGCTGGCTTGCGCATGCCGAGCCCTCGGGCGGGATTCGCATTGTGCGCGTGATCAGCGTAAGCGACGACGTCCTCGAGGAGGAGCGCGTGATCACGGGCGCCCCCTCGGCCGCTGCGGCGCGGCGCATCGGCGCGGGCCTCGCTCGTATGCACGCTGCCGGCGCGGCCTGGTACGGGTGCGCCCCGGACGGCTGGCCGGGCGACCCCCGGTGCGGTCGTGCCCGTACGCCCTACGTGGCGCGCGAGGACGCCGCGGCAAGCTGGGGTGCCTTCTTTGCCGAGCACCGCATCATGAACTACGTGAGGACAATCGTTGACCGTGGTGACTTTGGGGCGCATGAGCAGCGGCTCTTTGAGCGCGTCGCGTCGCGGCTCGTGGCGGGGGAGTTCGATGCCCCGCAACCGGCGCTCGTCAGCGAGGCGGGCGCTCCGTGCGCGCGTCTGCACGGTGACCTTTGGGCGGGCAACGTGCTCTGGGACGTCGACCCGGCCGCTCCAACCGGCGGCGTGCTCATAGACCCGATGGCCTACGGCGGCCACGCCGAGACGGACCTCGCCATGCTCGCGCTCTTTGGCTACCCCTATCTCGGGGAGGTCGTTCGCGGCTATGACGAGGCCTCCTCCCTTGCGGATGGCTGGCAGGAGCGTGTTGGCCTCCACCAGTTGGCCCCGCTGCTTCTGCACTGCGTTCTCTTTGGGGGAGATTATCTCGACGAGGCCGTGCGCACCGCGCGCCGTTACGCGTAGGGGTCCGCGGCGCCCCGCGATGTGCGGACGCAAAACGACACTTCCGGTGATAAAAACGTCGGCATGCGTCCCCGCTGAGAATCGGGGGACGCATGCCGACAGTCCTGGCAAGAAAAGCGTCGGTGCGGGTCCGCAAACGGCGGCGGCCCGCGGCGCGTGCCGCTATCCGGCGAGGCCGCTCACCACGCTCGCGAGTGCGATCACCACGCCTACGATGGACTCGCCGCCCAGCACGCCCGACGCCACGACAATGCCCTTTTCCTCGGAGTCCTCAACGCCCCGCGCAGCGCACGAGCGCTCGTAGACCCACTTGACCCCCGCGCCCAGCGTGGCGGTAAGCGACATGTAGAACGGCAGGTAGACGCCAAGTCCAAACATCATTGCCGGCAGCCCCGCCCAGTAGAGCGCAATGCCGCCGAGAAGGCCGATCACAAACCCCGGCACGCTTGGGATGCCCGAGACCATCGTTGCCACGACGCTCGCCTGCGCCGAGACGAACATCTCTCCTGGGCCAAACGCGTCGGTTCCGTATGCCGTCACCAGCGTGCACAGCACTGCTACGGCAACCACGGTGCCCAGCAGGGCGCCGATTGCCTGGCCCACCCACATGGCGCGCGGGCTCGTCCCGATGATCGCGCCGGTCTTGAAGTCGCTCATGACGTCGCCGGCAAGGCCGCACGCCACGGCCACCACGCCGGCAACGTAGAAGAGCTGCACCTGGCTCGCGTCAGAAAACGCCGCCACGGCGAGAAGCACGATGAGCCCAAAGATCTCCATCGGGTCGATGCCGGTCTGGCCCACGGACTGCGCGCTCATGATCGTGGTCACGAAGGCAAGGAGCACTACGACCACGGCAACGACCGGTCCCAGCCCAAGGCCAATGCACACGAGGAGCGCCGCCGCGGCAACCATGAGCGCGAGCGTCCCTCGCTCGACCTTGCCCCAGCCGTGGCCCGAGGGGGCGCCATCGGCGCTGCCGCGCCCGCGCAGCACGCTCGCCGCATGCGGCAGGATGTCCTTCAGCACCACGCCCACGCCCGAGCCCATCATGAGGCCCATGCCCAGGCTGGAGACGATGCCCTGCGCCGTGCTCACGTCCCAGAGCCCGGCTGCGGAGCCGCCCACGATGATGCCGAAGTTGCCCACGAGCGCTCCCGCAAACCAGAACGCCACGGCAACGCCGCCCACAAGAAAGCCCACCGCGAGCATCTGCGGCGAGTTGTAGAGCGCAAAGCTCACACCTGGGATCGGCAGTTGCAGCAGCATCGAGGGCAGCCAGCCGAGCGCGTCGCGCGCCACGCACCACAGGCCGGCAAGCCCCATCGAGCCAAAGAGCCTCCGGCCCGTGACGCCGCCCGTCTTGGTGGCCATGAGGGTCTCAGCGGCAGCGGTGCCGATGGGATACTCAAGATCAGACTCGTCGACAAAGCGACGACGGATCGCCGCGGTGCACACCAGGCCCAAAAGCGTGCCGGCAAGCGCCACAAAGAGCATCTCGACCCAGCTCACCTCGTCGGCAAGCCCGAGCATCCAGATGCCGGGGATGGTGAAGGCCAGACCGCCGGCCACCATGGAGCCGGCCGACATCACGATCTGCGTGACGTTGGCCTCGTTGAGGCTCCGGCGCCCAAAGGCCCGCAGCAAAAACAGCGCAACAATGGAAGTGAAGATGGTCGGCCACGGTAGGGCGCCCATCTTGAGGGCGGTGTAGACCGAGGACGCCGTGATGATGACGCAGCCAACGCACCCGATGGCAATGCCAACGGGGCTCAGCTGCCCGCGCCACGAGGCGCGAGAGCTCTTCTCGCTCATATGTCTCCTTTGAATATCCGCTCCCTCGCACAGGGAGTCGGGTTTCTACGGACTGCTACAGTATATAACTAAAGATGGCGCCCCCGTTTGGGCAAGGAGGACTCATGGCGCAGGCCGAGAAGAGCGTGCTCACCGTTGACGTGGGCAACACCACCACGCGCTTTGGCCTCTTTGTGGGCGAGAGGCTCGCGGGAACCTGCGAGCTCACTACGGCCGAGCGCCTGACCGTCGACGAGGCGAGGATGCAGCTCTCCCAGGTGGCGCTCATGATGGGCCTGCCCCTCCCCGAGGACGCCATCATGTCCTGCGTGGTGCCCACGCTCGTTGACGTGTGGCGCCGCGCGCTCGCCGCGGCCTGCGGGCGCCGGCCGCTCGTGGTGGGGCCCGGGCTCAAGACCGGCATCAAGATGCGCTACGACGACCCCTCCGAGGTGGGGCCGGACCGCGTGGCGGACGTCGTTGCCGCTCGGGAGGCCCATGGCGTGCCCGTCGTGGTGGTTGACCTTGGGACCACCACCAACTTTGAGGTGGTCGACGCGAAGGGTGCCTTTATCGGCGGCATCATCGCGCCGGGCGTGGAGCTGGGCGCCCGCTCGCTCTCCGAGGCGGCCGCGCGCCTCCCCATGATTGGCCTCAAGGCTCCCACCTCGGTCATCGGCAGGAACACCCGCGCGGCAATGATGTCCGGCGTGGTCCTGGGCGAGGTGGCACGCATAGACGGCCTGCTCGACGCCATAGCCTCTGAGCTGGGCGCGGAGTCCACCGTCGTGATCACGGGGAGCGGGGCGCAGACGATGTCGGCCCTGCTGCGCCACGAGGTCGTTGTGGACGAGACGCTCACCCTGCGCGGTCTTCGCCAGCTCTGGGTGGTCAATCAACGGTAGACGCCTGCCCTGTCTGCACGCGGGCTAAACAGTCACATCAAAACAGCGAGAAGAACCTGTGACCCAGCTGAGCACTGCTTTTGCCCGCTTAGGTGTCACAGGAATCTAAACATTTATAAACAATTTCGCTGTTAAAGCCCTCGATTTAATCTAAACATCTGCTAAACATTGCGTTCACGGACAGAAAAATACCGTTTGCGGGGAGCAGTGGTATGCCGCCTGTAAGCCAATAGTAAAAAGAAGAAGACGAAGAAACGAGTCGTCCAGAGCGACCCAGTCTTTGCCGGGGGAGTTTGGGACAGCACGTCGTAGCACGTACCATGCGATGCCCAAAGATATGGCAAAAAGAGTTGGTCGCGTGAGCACGGGGAGGAGAGAGAGGCACCAAGGGGAGATTTGCCATCTCAGACCAGCGTCATCTATGGCTGTCTTTGAAGTGAACATGTATAAACACATGTTTACTCAATGTTTTGTTGCGCATGGCAAGGAAGTCATGTCAAGGAGAAGGGAAAGGGACATGAGCATTTCGAGAAGGAACTTCCTGAAGGTCGCAGGCGGCACCGCTGGCGTTCTCGCGCTTGCCGGCTGCAACGGTGGCAACACCGACGCCCCCGCCTCTGACGACGGCGGCGAGGGCGACGCCAGCCAGGCTGGCGGCGAGCTCATCTCCGTGGGCATCATCAACAACGATCCCAACGAGTCCGGCTACCGCACCGCCAACGACAAGGACATGAAGGAGACCTTCACCGAGGAAAACGGCTTTGCTGCCGAGTTTGCCTACAGCATGAAGAACGAGGAGCAGATTCAGTCCGCCCAGCAGTTCATCCAGAACGGCGTGAAGTACCTGCTCGTCTCCGCCGCCGACACCGCCGGCTGGGACACCCCGCTCCAGGACGCCCAGGCCGCCGGCACCCAGACCATCCTCTTCGACCGCGTTGTTGACGCCGACGAGTCCCTCTACGTGGCCGCCGTCGTCTCCGACATGGACGCCGAGGGCGAGACCGCCGTCAACTGGCTGACCGAGCAGGGCCTCGACGAGTACAACATCATCCACATCCAGGGCGTCATGGGCTCCTCCGCCCAGGTCGGCCGCACCGGCGCGCTCAACAAGGCCGTTGAGGCCAACGACAACTGGGCCCTCGTGACCCAGCAGGCCGCCGACTGGGATGCCGCGACCGCCCAGCAGATCACCCAGTCCGTCATCGACGCCGGCACCCCGTTCAACGTCATCTACGCCGAGAACGACGACATGGCCAAGGGCGCCGTGGCCGCCCTCGACGCCGCGGGCATCACCCACGGCAAGGACGGCGACGTCATCATCATGGGCTTTGATCACAACACCTGGGCCCTCGAGGAGGTCATGGCCGGCCGCTGGAACTACGACGGCCAGTGCAACCCCTACCAGGCCGCCACGATCCTCGACATCATCAACAAGCTCGAGGCCGGCGAGGAGATCACCGAGAAGACCATCATCATGGAGGAGGGCTACGCCGACTGCGAGACGGTGACCCAGGAGTACATCGACGAGAACGGCATCTAAGTCGACATTCCACCCCGTTTAGGTTTTTGAATCGGAAGGGGCGCGACGCATCCGGCACGGTAGAGACGTCGCGCCCCTTTCCCTTGACAAGGAGGTGAACAACCGGTGGAGAAAGATCATCTCGTTGAGATGAGGGGGATCTGCAAGTACTTCCCTGGCGTGAAGGCCCTGCAAAACGTTGACTTCACGCTGCGCCCGGGCGAGGTGCACGCGCTCATGGGCGAGAACGGTGCGGGCAAGTCCACGCTCATCAAGGTCCTTACCGGCGTCTACGAGAAGGACGGCGGCGACATTTACCTCCAGGGGCACGACGGCGCCGTTTCCATCAAGTCCCCGCAGGACGCCCAGGATGTGGGCATTGCCACCGTGTACCAGGAGATCACGCTCTGTCCCAACCTGACCGTCGCCGAGAACATGTACATCGGCCGTGGTCACAAGAAGACCGAGAACTGGAAGAAGATGTACGCGGACGCGGACAAGATCCTCCAGAACCTCGGCATCCCCGTCAGCGCCAAGCAGCAGCTCGGCAGCTGCTCCATCGCCATGCAGCAAATGGTGGCCATCGCCCGCGCGGTGGACATGGACTGCAAGGTCCTCATCCTCGACGAGCCCACCTCGTCGCTCGACGAGTCCGAGGTCGAGAAGCTCTTCGGTATGATGCGCCAGCTCAAGGCGCGCGGCGTTGGCATCATCTTCGTCACGCACTTCCTCGACCAGGTCTATGAGATCTGCGACCGCATCACCGTCATGCGCGACGGCCAGCTCGTCGGCGAGTACGAGATCGAGAAGATGCCGCGCGTCGACCTCGTTGCCGCCATGCTCGGAAAGCAGATGGACGACATGGCCGACATCAAGGGCGACTACACCACCTACGCCGGAGCCGACGCGGACGAGCTCGTCTACGAGGCCGAGGGCCTCAAGAGCAACGCCGCCGTCTACCCCTTCGACTTCCACATCAAGAAGGGCGAGGTCACCGGCTTCACCGGTCTTCTTGGCTCCGGCCGATCCGAGTGCGTGCGCGCCATCTTTGGCGCGGACCGCGTCACCGGCGGCAAGGTCAAGAAGGGCGGCAAGGACGTCAAGATCACCAAGCCGCTCGACGCCATGAAGAGGGGCATCGCCTACCTGCCCGAGGACCGCAAGGGCGACGGCATCATCGGCTCGCTCTCCGTCCGCGAGAACATCATCCTCGCGGCGCAGGTGCTTCGCGGCTTCCTCAAGCCCTTCTCCAAGGCAGAGACCTACAAGATCGCCGACGAGTACATCAAGCTCCTCGACATCAAGACCGCCTCGGCCGACACGCCCATCGCGTCGCTCTCGGGCGGCAACCAGCAGAAGGTCATCCTCGCGCGCTGGCTCTTCACGCACCCGGACTACCTGATTCTCGACGAGCCCACGCGCGGCATTGACATCGGCACCAAGGTCGACATCCAGAAGCTCGTCCTTCAGCTCGCCTCCGAGGGCATGAGCGTGACCTTCATCTCCTCCGAGCTCGACGAGATGATCCGCACCTGCTCCAGGCTCGTCGTCATGCGCGACCGCCACGTCGTGGGCGAGCTCACGGGCGAGGACCTCAACCAGAACAAGATCATGAGCACCATCGCGGGAGGTGAGGCAAAGTGACCATCGAGAAGAGCAAGGACGACAACATCCTCAAGCGTCTCCTTCACAACCAGCTGATCATCCCGATCGCGGCGCTTCTCGCCCTCGTCCTGTTCAACCTCATCGCTGATCCGTCCTTCTTTGCGATCACGATGAACACGGACAGCACGGGCAACCCGGTCCTCTCTGGCCAGCTGATCTCCATTCTCAACAACGGCTCCGAGCTGGCCATCCTTGCCATCGGCATGACGCTCGTCACGGCGGCCACCGGCGGCCAGGACATCTCCGTGGGCGCCACCATCGCCGTGGCCGGCTCGGCGATGCTCGCCGTGCTCTGCGGCGGCAACGTGAGGCCCGAGACGATTGCGGCCCCCATCATCCTGGCCTTCCTCGTCGGCGTTGTCGTGGCCATGATCTGCGGCGCGTTCAACGGCGTGATGGTTGCCGTCTTCAAGGTCCAGCCGATGGTCGCCACGCTGATCCTCTACACCGCGGGCCGCTCCATCGCCGCGTGGATCAACAACAACCAGCTGCCGATCATCCCCACCGACTCAGGCTTTGGCGTCTTTGGCGGATTCATCCCCGGCATCCCGATCCCCACGCCGTTCTTCATCGCCCTTGCCTGCATCGTGGTCATCTTCCTCGTGCTCAAGTTCACGAGCCTGGGCCTCTACGTGCAGTCCGTGGGCATCAACGAGAAGGCCGCGCGCCTGAACGGCCTTAACCCCACGTTCATCAAGTGGCTCACCTTCGTGATCCTCGGCGTGTGCGTGGCCGTGGCCGCCCTCATCAAGGTCAGCCGCCTCAACACGATCAACTACCAGACCATCGCGGCGGACATCGAGATGGACGCCATCCTGGCCGTGGCCCTCGGCGGCAACGCCCTCTCCGGTGGCAAGTTCAACATGGGCGCCTCCATCCTCGGTGCCTACATCATCCAGTTCCTCACGACCACGCTCTACAAGTTCAACGTTGCCTCCGCCGCCCTCCCGGCGTACAAGGCCATCGTCGTCATCGTGCTCGTGGTCCTGAGCGCGCCGATCGTTCGCGAGAAGCTCTCCGCGCTGTGGAAGAAGATCCGCAGCCCCAAGGCAGAAGTGGAGGTGGCAAAGTAAGATGGCAGAGCTCAAGAAGGCTGCTGGCAAGCGCAGCATCACGGACACCAACCTCCTGCTTACCATCACCATCGTCGTGTTTGTCGCCATGTACCTCTTTGCTATGTTTGGCCTTGGCAGGGGCTTCCTGAAGTGGCAGACGTTCTTCAACATCCTGAACGCCAACGCGTCGCTCATCATCACGGCCATTGGCCTCTCGATTGTCATGATCTGCGGCAGCATCGACATCTCCGTTGGCGGCGTCGTGGGCCTCGTCACGATGTGCTGCGCCGTGAACCTTGACTATCAGGGCGGAAGCCCCGTGACGGCGCTCTTCATCGCCCTTGGCATCGGCCTGGCGTTTGGCCTCATCCAGGGCTTCCTGGTGGCGTATCTGGAAATCCAGCCGTTCATCGTCACGCTGGCGGGCATGTTCTTCTCCCGCGGTCTCACGACGATCATCCACGCGGAGCCGTTCAACGTCCAGAACGAGGCCTTCCTCGCCCTCAAGGACACGCGCCTCACGATCCCGTTCCTGGGCTCTCCCAACAATGCGGGCGTCTTCACCCCCGCCTACATGGAGATCGGCGTGGCCGTGGCGCTCATCCTCGTGGTTCTCGCCTTCGTGCTCCTGCGCTGGACGAGCCTGGGCCGCAGCTTCTACGCCCTTGGCGGCAACCGCCAGAGCGCCCTCATGCTCGGTATCAACACCAAGCGCTCGCTCTTCCTGGCCCACGTGATCAGCGGCCTGCTCGCGGGCATTGCCGGCTTTGTCTACATCATGCACTCCGCCTCCGGTGCCGTTACCAACGCCGAGGGCATGGAGATGAACGCCATCGCGGCGTCCATCATCGGCGGCACGATGCTTACCGGCGGCGTGGGCAACATCATCGGCACGTTCTTCGGCGTCCTCTCGCTGGGCACCATCCAGAACATCGTCTCCTCCGCGGGCTTCAGCGACGCCTGGTGGGCCAAGATCACCGTCGCCGCGATGATCTGCCTGTTCCTCGTCATCCAGAGCGTGGTTCTGGCCAGAAAGAAGCAAACGGAGTGACCCTGAGGTCCTAACGGTGGCGCCGCCGCTCCCTTGGGCGGCGCCCCTCCTTTCCCCTTCCCCTTGCCCCGGCTCCCTCCTCCCAAGCGGGGCAAGGGGCATTGGGGTGACGTCGGCATGCTGACGCATGGATGCCGCGCGCCCCTTCAGACACCCCCCAAGAAAGGAGACGGCATGCTCGAGATCAGGAAGTACAAGTTCTACTTCTGCCCCTGCACGCAAGATCTCTACGGCGACGAGGTGCTGCGCCACGTGGCCGAGCACTCGGCCGAGGTCGTGGCGGCCCTCAACGCCTCTGACAAGATTCCCTTTGAGGTGGTGCTCAAGCCCAACCTGCTCACGGCGGATGTGATCCAGGCCACGTTCAACGAGGCCAACATGGACCCGGACTGCGCGGGCATCATCACCTGGGCGCACACCTTCTCTCCCTCCAAGAACTACATCGCGGGCCTCACGGACCTTCGCAAGCCGCTCTGCCAGTTTGCGACGCAGTACAACGAGGAGATCCCGTACGACACCATCGACATGGACTTCATGAACGAGAACCAGGCGGCCCATGGCGAGCGCGAGCTCGGGCACATCTTTGCCCGCATGCGCTGGGAGCACAAGGTGGTGTTTGGCTACTGGAAGGACGAGGCGGTTCTCGCCGAGCTCGGCCAGTGGATGCGCGTTGCCGTGGGCGTAATCGAGTCCCGCAACATTCGCGTGTGCCGCTTTGCGGACACCATGCGCAACGTGGCCGTCACCGACGGCGACAAGATCGAGGCGCATCAGGTCTTTGGCTGGACCGTGGACGCCTGGCCCGTGAACGAGCTCGTGCCCTACGTTGATGCCGTCACGTCGGGCGAGGTCAAGGCCCTCACCGACGAGTACTACGACACCTACGAGCTCGTGCTCGACGGGCGCGACCCGGAGGAGTTCCGCCGCCACGTGGAGGTTCAGGCCGCGCAGGAGATCGGCATCGAGCGCTTCCTCGTGGAGCACGGCTACAACGCCTTCTCCGACCACTTTGGCGACCTCGGCGGCCTCAAGCAGCTGCCCTCGCTCTCCATCCAGCGCCTCATGCAGAAGGGCTACGGCTTTGGCCCCGAGGGCGACTGGAAAACGCCGGCCATGGTGCGCCTGATGAAGGTCATGACCGCGGGCGACCAGAACGCCAAGGGCTCCGCCCTCATGGAGGACTACACCTATAACCTGGTGCCCGGTAAGGAGGGCATCCTCGAGTCCCACATGGCCGAGGTTGACCCGTCCGTGGCCGAGGGCCCGGTGGCCATCCGCGCCACGCCGCTCTCCATGGGCGACCGCGAGGACCCCGCGCGCCTGATCTTCACCGCAAAGACCGGCCCTGCCATCGCCACCTCCCTCATTGACCTGGGCAATCGCTTCCGCCTGATCATCCAGGACGTGGACTGTAAGAAGGTCGAGAAGCCCATGCCGATGCTGCCCACCGGCACCGTCTTCTGGACCCCGCGCCCCAACCTCAAGGTTGGTACGGAGGCGTGGATCTACGCCGGCGGCGCGCACCACACCGCGTTCTCCTATGACCTCACGGCCGACCAGATGGTCGACTGGGCTGCGGCCATGGGCATCGAGAGCGTGGTCATCGACGCCGACACCACCATCCGCGGCTTCAAGCGCGACCTCATGCTCGGCGAGGTGTGCTTCCGCTGACGATGAGAGGTGATGGTCACTTCTCATCGCACGTGAATCGCGGTGGCCGCGTCCTCGCCCGGGGGCGCGGCCGCCTCACCCAACAAGGAGAACACATGGCACTCACCACAGAACAGATCGTCGAGGAGATCGAGTCCGGGGCCACGGCGCTGGGCATCGAGTACGGCTCGACGCGCATCAAGGCGGTTCTCGTTGACTCACGGAACGCGCCCATTGCCATTGGCGCCTTCGACTGGGAGAACTCCCTGATCGACGGCTACTGGACCTACGGCGACGAGGAGATCTTTGCCGGCCTGGCCGCCGCCTACGCGTCCATGAAGGCGGATGTTGCCAAGAGGTACGGTGTCACGCTCAAGCGCGTGGGCGCCCTCGGCATCTCCGCGATGATGCACGGTTACCTGCCCTTTGACGCGGACGGCAGGCTGCTCGTGCCGTTCCGCACGTGGCGCAACACCACCACCACGCAGGCCGCCCACGAGCTCTCCGAGCTCTTTGCCTTCCACACGCCGGAGCGCTGGAGCGTCTCCCACATCTACCAGGCCGTCCTCAACGGCGAGGAGCACGTGCCCCACATCGCCTTCTTTACCACGCTCGCCGGTTACGCCCACTGGCGCCTCACGGGCGAGAAGGTCCTCTCCATCGGCGACGCCTCAGGCATGTTTCCCATCGACTCCGCCACGCACTGCTACGACGCGGCCATGGTTGCCAAGTTTGACGAGCTCGTGGCCTCCAAGGGCGTTGCCTGGAAGGTCGAGGACCTGCTGCCCAAGATTCTGGTGGCGGGGGAGTGTGCCGGGCACCTCACGCCCGAGGGCGCGGCCCTTCTCGACGCTGACGGCGACCTCGAGCCCGGCTGCCCGCTCTGCCCGCCCGAGGGCGACGCCGGCACCGGCATGATTGCCACCAACTCCGTTGCGCCGCGCACCGGCAACGTCTCTGCCGGCACCTCGGTCTTCTCGATGGTCGTGCTCGAGCACGCGCTCAAGGACGCCACCGTGCCCGAGATCGACCTCGTGACCACGCCCGTGGGCGACCCGGTGGCCATGGTCCACTGCAACAACTGCACCTCGGACATCAACGACTGGGTTGACCTGTTCTGCGAGTTCTCCGAGCTCATGGGCACCAAGCTCAACAAGGGCGAGGTCTTCACCAAGCTCTTCAACGCCGCTCTTGAGGGCGACAAGGACGCTGGCGGCATCGTCTCCATCCCGTTCATCTCGGGCGAGACGGTCATGGGCGTCCAGACGGGCTACCCGATGGTGGTCCGCGGGCAGAACGCCCACTTCTCGATCGCCAACTTCATGCGCATGCACATCATGGCCGCCTTTGGGGCGCTTGCCGCCGGCAACGAGGCGCTGCGCGCCGAGGACGTGAAGATTGACAAGCTCTACGGGCACGGCGGCATCTTCAAGACGCCGAAGGTGGCCCAGAGCCTGCTCGCCGCGGCGCTCGAGGCGCCTGTGACCGTCATGGCCACGGCGGGTGAGGGTGGCGCCTGGGGCCAGGCCGTGGCGGCGGCCTACATGGCGCGCCATGAGGAAGGAGAGTCACTCGCGGACTACCTCAACAACAAGGTCTTTGCAGGCATGGAGGGCACCACGCTCGAGCCCGACCCGGCCGACGTCGAGGGCTACCGCACCTTCCTCGCCACGTTCAAGAAGGTCAACGAGGCCGAGAAGACCGCCGAGGCCGTGCTGTGATGAAACGCGACAGTCACTTTTCATCACCCAACTGATTGGAGAAGAACATGATGCTCAAGGAGCTCCGCGAGGAGGTCTACGAGGCCAACATGGACCTGCCCAGGCACGGCCTGGTGGTCTTCACCTGGGGCAACGCCTCCGGGCTGGACCGCGAGAGGGGCCTCTTCGTGATCAAGCCGTCCGGCGTGGACTACGACGAGCTCTCCCCGGAGAACCTCGTGGTCTGCGACCTCGACGGCAAGGTCGTCGAGGGCGAGCTCAACCCCTCCTCCGACACCGCCACCCACGCCTACCTCTACCAGAGGTGGGGCGAGAGGGTCGGCGGCGTCGTGCACACCCACTCGTCCTGGGCGGTCTCGTGGGCGCAGGCCGGCCGCGACGTGCCCGCCTACGGCACCACGCACGCCGACTACTTCTACGGCCCCGTGCCCTGCATGCGCGGCCTGACCGAGGCAGAGATCGAGGAGGCCTACGAGCTCAACACCGGAAAGGTGATCCACGAGGGCTTCACCGAGCGCGGGATCGACCCGGTGGCGGTGCCGGCCGTCCTGGTGCGCAACCATGGGCCCTTCTCGTGGGGCAAGGACGCGGCCCAGGCCGTCTACCATGCCGTGGTGCTCGAGGAGGTCTGCAAGATGGCCACCCGCACCGAGGCGCTCAACCACGGCGTGGAACCCGCCCCGCAGTACCTCCAGGACAAGCACTACCTGCGCAAGCATGGTCCCAACGCCTACTATGGTCAGCCCGGCACCCACTAATCATGACAAAGGTGACAGGGTAGTTTGTCATCAACCGCCTGCGCGCTTGCCTAAAAGGGGCCTCCCCTTTTAGGCAAGCGGGGGCGTAACAGTGTTTAGATTTGTTTATTATGGGGGTTGACATGGCAGCACAGCAAGAGCGGAACCAAGCCCCTATGAGACACTCAGGTGTACGAGAGATCAGCAGGAAAACCGGCTTTTCCCCGGCAACGGTCTCCAACGCGCTCAATCATAAACGCGGCGTTAACAAGGAGACGGCTGCCCTCATCCTGCGCGTTGCGCGCGAGCTTGGCTACGAGCGCCCGGACCGCGTGGAGAACGTCAACTTTGTCCTTGCCCGCAAGTCGGGTGAGGTCCTCGACGAGGGCACCTTCCACCCGGGAGTCATCGAGGGCGTTGAGCGTGCCGCAAGCGCGCAGGGCCTGAGCACCATCTACACCACGATCGAGCTCTCCGACCGGCAGGCGGCGGCGCGTCAGGCGTACGACCTCACGCACAACTCCGACACCGCCGTGGTACTTCTGGGCACGGAGATGGCAGAGGAGGACTACGACCTCTTCAAGAACCCCACCGCGCCGTTTGTGGTGGTTGACGGATGGAGCGACCATTCCTTCTTTGACTGCATCGTCACCTCCAACGAGAACTCCGCCTTCCGCGCGGTGAGCTACCTCATCAAGATGGGGCACCGCGAGATCGGCTACATCTACGGCTCGTGCCGAATCAAGAACTTCCCGCTGCGCGAGCGCGGCTGGCGGCGCGCGCTGCGCGAGGCCGGCCTTCCCGTGAACCCCGACTTCAGCGTTGAGGTGGGCACGACGGTGGGTACCGCGCGCGAGGCCATGAAGGCGTGGCTCTCCAAGAAGCCGGTGCTCCCCACCGCGTTTTTCGTCGAGAACGACATCATGGCCCTCGGCTGCATGCGCGCCATGAACGAGCAGGGAATACGCATTCCTGAGGACGTCTCGGTGGTCGGCTTTGACGACCTCTCCTTTGCGAGCATCGCCAACCCGCCGCTCACCACGATGCGCGTTCCCAACCGCGAGATGGGCGAGCTGGCGGTTGAGACCGTCATCAACCGCATGCGCACCCCGCGCGACTACACGAGCGTGGTCCATCTCTCCACGACGTTCGTTGAGCGGCAGAGCGTTCGCTCGCTCACCTAGGGCCGGGGGCAGACGTGGCCGCCAAGGTGACGCTGAGAGACATCGCGCGCGAGGTGGGCCTCTCGCCAACGGCCGTCTCGCTCGTGCTCAACGACCGCCCGTGCAAGATCTCTGCCGAGAACCGCAGGCGCATCAAGGAGGTGGCGCGCCGCAAGCGCTACATCCCCAACCAGATCGCGCGCAGCCTCGTGACGCAGCACTCCCAGACCGTTGGCCTCGTGGTGCCCAACATCGAGAGCCGGTTCTTCTCGTCCCTTGCGCGGCGTCTGGAGCTGGGGTGCCGCGAGCGGGGGCACGCGCTCTTCATCACCAACTCGGACGACTCCTCGGAGAACGACTCCGAGCTCGTGCGGCAGCTCGTGAACCGCGGCGCGGACGGCCTGTTTGTGGTGGCCTCGGGCGAGTCCGGCACCGACGAGCGCCTGGCGGCGACGCTCTCGCAGCTGCCGGTGCCCTACGTGCTCGTTGACCGCCTCATCGACGGCCTCTCCTGCGACAAGGTGGCCTTCAACAACGAGGCAGGCGGCTACCTGGCATGCCGCCACCTGCTCGAGGCCGGGCACCAAAGGATCGCCTGCCTCGCCAACCTTTCCTCCAACACCGGTCGCGAGCGCGTGGCAGGCTACGAGCGCGCGCTCGTTGAGAAGGGCGTGGAGCCGGACCCGGCGCTCGTGCTCGACACCATCTACTACATCCCTGCCGCCTACGAGGCCGCTCGCGCCCTGTTGGACACGGACGCCACGGCGGTTCTCGCCACGAGCGACAACATCGCCCTCGGCCTGCTCAAGCGCCTCTATGAGCGTGGGCTTCGCGTCCCGCGCGACTACTCCGTGGTGAGCTACGACAACTCCGCGGCAGACGTGCTCTTTGAGCCCGCGCTCACCTCCATCGAGCAGAACGTGGACGAGCTGGCCGCGGCGGCGCTGGAGCTCTTGTTCCGCAGGATGGAGGAGGGCTCGCGCGGAGAGCTGGGTGAGCCCGAGGAGCGCATCCTCATGCCGCGTCTGGTGCTCAAGGCCAGCGTGCGCGCCCTCTCGTGAGCGCCCGGCACAAAGCGTGCGCTCACGAGAAATTTAGGAATTCCCGAGAAGTAAAACGTTTTACTCTCCTACACTTGCAATCAAGCTGAAACATTTGCCCCAAAGGGTGGGGCGAAAGACGAAGGGAGCAAGCATGGCACAGCCCGTCATCGGCACTCCGTGGAAGAAGCTCAACGGGGGCGTCTCCGAGGAGGAGCTCAAGGGCGTCGACCGCTACTGGCGCGCGGCGAACTACCTCTCGGTGGGCCAGATCTACCTCCGCAGCAACCCGCTCATGCGCGAGGGCTTTAGCCGCGAGGACGTCAAGCACCGCCTCGTCGGCCACTGGGGCACCACGCCGGGCATCAACTTCCTCTTCGGCCATGTGAACCGCCTCATCGCCGACCACCAGCAGAACGCCATCTTCCTCATGGGTCCCGGTCACGGCGGCCCGGCTGGCACCGCGCAGTCCCTGCTCGACGGCACCTATCGCGAGGTCCGTCCGGACATCACCGATGACGAGGCCGGTCTCCAGAAGTTCTTCCGCCAGTTCTCCTACCCCGGCGGCATCCCCAGCCACTACGCGCCCGAGACCCCTGGCTCCATCCACGAGGGCGGC
>DXAB01000026.1 GCA_019117265.1 Candidatus Olsenella pullicola | reverse complement strand
CCGCGCCGCGCCCCACGGCACCGGCGCCATCAAGGCCGGCCTCAACTACGCCATGAGTCTCTACCCGAGCGTCCAGGCGCACGCCGAGGGCTTTGCGGACAACATGTTCCTCGACCCGCAGACCCACACCTACGTGGAGGAGTCCGGCGGCGCCAACTTCCTGTTTGTCGACAAGGACGGCGTGCTCGTGGTCCCGCAGTCCGCCACCGACTCCATCCTGCCCTCCATCACGCGCCGCAGCCTCGTGCAGGTGGCGCAGGACCTGCTCGGCATGACCGTGGTGGAGCGCCCGGTGAAGTTCTCCGAGGTGGCCGAGGGTGCCTTCGTGGAGTGCGGCATGTGCGGCACCGCTGCCGTGATCAGCCCCGTCGGCAAGGTCGTGAGCGGCGAGACCGAGGTCACCTTCGGCGAGGGCGGCATGGAGCACGTTGGCCCCGTGATGGCCAAGCTGCGCGAGACGCTGACCGGTATCCAGGACGGCGAGGTCGAGGGCCCCGAGGGCTGGGTCGTCAAGATCTGCTAGGCGAGAAGAACCTCACAGCGCACGGCTGGGGCGCCCGGCGGGACCATGCGTCTCGCCGGGCGTCTCCCTAGGACAGCACGACGACGCCGTCCTTCTCGTCTACCGTCGCGTCGAGGCAGAAGAGGCGCGCGAAGGCGTCGACGTCGACGAGCGCGTAGCGTGCGGCGCCCCCGGCGAGGCTGTCCTGCCGCAGGCGCATCGTCTCCCCGTCGAGCGTGAGCAGCGCGTCCGTGGTGCCCGAGCGGTCGGTCCGGAGCGCGACGGTGCCGCCCGTGCCCCGGCAGCGCCACGAGAACGAGCTGCCGTCCTGCTCGTACGACCCGCCTGCGAGAAGCGCCACCTGCTCGACGAGCCAGGAGTGCGCGGCGACCGGCCCCTCGTCGCTCGTCGAGTATCTGGGGTCGCCCACGTCGACGCGCATGACGTAGGTCCCACGGTCCTCGTCCCAGCGCGCCACGTCGCCCATCCCGTGCGCGACGAGGTCGTGCTGGAAGGGGTTCTCCGCGTCCTCGAGGCCGTCGACGTCGTCGAGGCCGACGGGGACCTCGGAGCCGAGCACGACGAGCCGCTCGATGCCCGAGCGGTGCGCGGCGTCGCGGAGGCCCTCGGGCAGGCAGGGGTCGTCGGGGGCGACGTCGTCGGCGATGAGCTGGGCGTAGGACCGCGCGAGCTCCTCGGCGGCCCCCTCGACGTCAAGGTCGCCGAACAGCGCCACGGCGCCGAGGTTGCGCCAGTCCTCGGGCCACCCGTCCTCGGCGGAGAGGCGCCCGTCGTACCACCTCACGTGGACGCCCGTCGAGGCGTGGGCGCGGATCCAGTCCGCGTCGTTGAAGGCGAGCTCGTCCTCGTAGACCTCGTCGGCCGCGGCGAGCATCTCGACCGCCGAGACGATCTGGTCGTAGTTCCTGACGTAGACGCACGGGCCGCTCGCCGAGAAGAGCGGGCCCTCGCCCAGGTCCTCGAGGACGGCTTCGGTGAGCACGTCCACGGCGTCGTCGTAGTGGAGGCCGCGCACGACGTCATCGTAGTCGCAGCTCACGCTCGGGTACGGGCCGGTCGGGAACTTGGGGTCGGGGTCGGGGTCCACGATCTCGCTCACGGCGGTGAAGGCGAGGTCGCGCTCGGTGGACTCGAACGTGTAGACGACGCGCTGGGGCAGCGAGCTCTCCTCGGTGACGTCGACGAGCTCGTAGCCCTCGTTCGGGCAGGCCTTGGCGACCTCGACGAGCACCTCGTCGCGCCCGGGCGCCGGGGTGTCGAGCGGGACCCCGCAGGCCGCGAGCGCGAGGGCGAGCGCGCCCGCGAGGACGGCCGCCAGGGCAAGGGGTACCGCGTGCGCGTCTCTCATGTCGACTCCTCCCCGCTGGCCGGGCGTTCTTCTCGCCCGTTCCTCCCAGTCTTTCAGATTGCCGCGGGCCCCTCAAGGCCGGTGCCGCCGTGCGGCCGAGTCCGACCAGCCCGGCGTTTGTTGCGGCCGCGTCTCCACGTCGCGCCCGCGTCCGGCCCCTGTCGTAGAATGTCCCCAGCAAACGACAGGAGGACCCATGCCGCTTTCTAGAGAAGACGTCGGCAGCATCGCCGACTACGCGCGGATCGCCCTCGCGGACGCGGAGCTCGACGAGATGACCGCGTACATGAACGAGGCCGTGGCGCTGCTCGAGCCCATCCGCCAGTACGACCTCGAGGGGGTCGAGCCCACGTTCCATCCCATCGGGGACCTGTCCAACGTCATGTCACAGGACGTGCCCGACGACGAGGTCCGCCACCTCCCCGTGGACGTGGCGCTGTCCAACGCCGGTGCCAGCCGCGAGCGCAGCTTCCGCGTGCCGTCCATCCTCGGCGACCAGGGGGGTGACCGCTAATGGCCAGCTTCGACCAGCTCTCCGCCGCCCAGATTGCGGCGGGCGTCGCAAACGGCGACTTCACCGCCGTTGAGGTCGCGCGTGCCGCTCTCGACGCAGTGGACGCGCGCGATGGTGAGGTCAAGGCGTTCCTGCAGGTCTCCGCCGACCTCGCGCTCGAGGCTGCCGAGAAGACCGACAAGGCCCGCGCGGCGGGCGAGAAGCTCGGGCCCCTCGCCGGCGTTCCCGTTGCCTTCAAGGACAACATGCACCTCGTGGGCACCCGCACTACCTGCGCCTCCAAGATGCTCGAGAACTACGAGTCCACGTTCACGGCCACCTGCGTCCAGCGCATGCTCGACGCCGGAGCCACGCCCGTGGGCAAGACCAACATGGACGAGTTTGCCTTTGGCAGCTCCACCGAGTCCTCGGCCTTCCACCCCACGGCCAACCCCTGGGACACCGCGCGCGTCCCGGGCGGCTCCTCGGGAGGGTCTGCCGCGGCCGTCGCCGCCGGCGAGGTCACGGTCTCCCTGGGCTCGGACACCGGCGGCTCCATCCGCCAGCCGGCCTCGCTCTGCGGCGTGGTGGGCATGAAGCCCACCTACGGTGCGGTCAGCCGCTACGGCGTGGTGGCCTTTGGCTCCTCGCTCGACCAGGTCGGTCCCTTCGGCCGCAGCGTCGAGGACGTGGCCCTGGCCATGAACGCGCTCACCGCGGGCGGGCGCGACCCGTGGGACTCCACGAGCCAGCCGGTTGACGTCGATTTTCTCGCCCATCTGAACGATTCCATCAAGGGGCGCCGCGTGGGCATCGTGCCCGCCCTCATGGAGGCCGCGGGCCTCACCGACGAGGTCCGTGACGCCGTCACCGCCGCCGGCCGCGCCCTGAATGAAGTGAATGACCGTTTTTACTGTTATTATACTATTGCGCACAGTGGCAGAGGCGATACCT
>DXAB01000196.1 GCA_019117265.1 Candidatus Olsenella pullicola | reverse complement strand
GGTGCGCCAGGAGGAGAAGGACGATGCACACGCTGATGAAGCTCGACTTCGTGGAGCCGCGCCCGCCGTGGAGCCAGTAGTGCGTGTGCCCGTGGGCCATCACGTCGCCGAGCACGTCGTGGAAGCGCGGGATGACGAGCGAGGAGGCATCAACCATCGGCGCGCTCCTCGCCGAGCCCGTCCAGCGGCAGCGTCTGCTGCACCGGCTGCGCCACCACGCCGAGCACGATCTTCGGCGCGGCGTCGGCCTTGGCATCATCGCGCTGGCGATCCGCCTTGCCGAACTCGTCGGGATACTTGCGCTCGAGCAGCCACGCCGCGGCAGTCCAGTACTGGTTTCTCGCCAAAGCAGCCGAGCGGATGGTCGTGAGCAGCGTCCGCTTGAACGCCGATTCTTCCTTTTTTAGTCCCTCGCTTAACGCGCGCTGCAGCTTGTTCTTGGGATCTCCGATCCAGCGGTAGAACGTGGACTCATGGATCCCCAGGGCGCAGATGATGTCGCCGTTGGAAAGGCCGTCCGCCTTGAGCGCAATAGCCTCGTCCACCATCTCCTGCGTCAGCTTCGGACGCCTTGCCATGCGTATCACCCCCGTCAAACTCGTCAGTTCTCTCACGGTGGATTCTCGCGGCACGTCACAAAGGCATGGAAAAAGCGGAGCCGTGTCCCGTCGTTTCCGTCGGGGCGTGCTCCGCCTTCCCCCATATTCTATCGCCTAGCGACGCTTCCGCTTCCTAACGTGCCAACTGGCTAAACAGAGACGATGTTATCCCTGCTGCGTTCTTTGCCGTCTTCCCCGATCCAGCGCGTCTTGACCGTGAATTTGCTGGGAGAGCCGTCGGCAAAGAAGATGGTTTCATCGAAGCTCTCGCCAGGTTCGAGCCGCTCGTAAGGCTCTTTATCCTGTATGAAAGCATAGGGTCCGGCATTCTCGTCATACTCACAGGTAACATTGGTTACGGTGGTGCCACCCGTGTTCGAAACTCGTATGCGGTGCCCTTTTAATCCAATGCGGACGTAGCGGGCTTCCACCTTGGAGGATGATCTTCTCTCTGCGGCTTCTTCCTCTCTCTGAAGTTGCAACTCATGAAGTTTGAGCTGCAGATTCTCAAGCTGCTCGCCTCGCTTCTTGTCACGCAGGCTCAGCCTGTAGTTCAAAACAAAAGAAACGGCGGCGAGGATAAGGCTGAGCGCCGATATGACGATGGGGGCAAAGGTGATTAATTGCGAATCTCCAGTCATTTGACCTTCCAGCCCTTTCGCTTCAGCGCCTTCTTCAAATCCTTCGAAAGCGCCGAAATGATGTCGTCGCCCATATCCTGGATTGTCGCGTCGATCGATGCCGAGTTCGCTTCAATAAGCTGATCTCTGGAGATTGCCGCTCCACAATGCGCGCAGATGAAACGTCGCTCATCAGCCGAGTCTTGATCTTGGCCAGATACCTCGGAGAACTCAGTGCAGCCGCACGTGGGGCATGAAAGTGGCACCTGCACAGATAAGTCGTCCATGAATCACCTCAATACAGTTCAGTTGGCCGGTATTCCACTATGTGCAATTTTACCGCTGACAAGGCGAGAGATTGGAGGCGAGCATGGCCGACACGCAAGAGCTCAGCCCTTCCGCTCCCGCCGCCCCTTGAGCCCGTACTTCCTGCACAGCCGCGAATTGCGCTGCCGCATCATGTCCCGCTCGCGCCGAACCTCCTCGAGCTCGGCGGACTCCTCGGCGTGCGCCCGCTCGCGCTCCAGCTGCTCGTTGAAGGCGCGCTCCTGCTCCAGGTGGTAGCGCTCGGTGCAGAGCGGGCACATCCCGGTCTGCCGGTTGATCTTCACGCCCACGGCCCCGCACTGAGGGCACACCGTCTGCACGGCGAGCGAGCAGTGGATCCGCGACGCGCGCATCTCCACCGCCCGCACGGAGTGGGCGACGCCGCACCTCCGCTCGATCTCGGCCGCCGCGTAGGCGGCCCCCCGGAAGCTCACCTCGCGCAGGACGTCGTCCTGCTCCTCGGTCCACCAGCTCATCCGCGCCCCCTCCCGCCGCGTCTCACGCCCAAGCCCCTCGCGCCATCGCGCCCGCGCCGCCCCCTTGAGACGGAAAGCAGCCCGCCTACCAGCTCGAACACGCACCGTCTCAACGTCTCAAGCGGTTCTGCGCGAAAGCGCCCCGCGCCCGTGCGCGCGCGTGCGCCCGCGCGCGACGGCGGCCTTCCCCTCGTTCCCGTAAAGACGTTGAGACGGGAGCCGAGAACCCTCGTCCTCACCAGCCGGTACGGCCGTCTCAAGCCCCGTCTCAACATGGCTCGCCGCCTTGAGACGCGATGACGGCCGCGCCGGCGCCCGTGGCCGCCCGCTCCAGGAACGCCTCCAGCGCCTCGTTGTCGATGCAGACGCAGTAGACGCGCCCCGCGCTGCGGAACCGCTTCTGCTTGGTGTAGCGGTGGCCGGAGTCGCAGACGAGCAGCCCCTCCTCCTCCATGCGGCGAAGGGTCTTCGCCCGGTCGTAGTTCGCGCCCGCGAGCGCCCGGTCGAGCACGCTCGAGAACACGTACCAGAGGTAGCCCGTCGCGCAGGTCTTGTCCTCGATCGCGCCCCAGCGCTCCAGGCGGTCGTTCTCGCAGTAGTCGTCGAAGTGGATGCGGTTGCCCACGAGCCACTCGGCCACGAACTGTATGGCCTTGAGGTCGGTGTCGCCGCCCTCGGCGCCCGTCGCGTTGCCGAGCGCCCACACCGCCATCGCGAGCGAGGAGTCCAGGCAGCCCCGCCAGTCGCTTCCCGGCGAGAACACGTAGAACTCTGCGAGCGCGTCCGCGAAGGCGAGCAGCGCGATGTTGTCCGCCTGCGGGTGCCCGCAGGCGATGGAGCCCACCGCGTCGCGCACCTGCGCGAACTGCCGGGCGTAGAACTCGGCGGGGTTGCGCCTCAGCGCCTCGACGAAGGCGCGCCCCGCCGTGCCGTGCTGCGCGGAGACCAGGTGGTGCATCTCCTGCGCGGCCCTCACGTCGGAGAAGGGCTCGGCGTTGAGCTCGAGCGTTCGGTTCGCCGCGCCCTGCTGGGTCGAGCCGCCCACTATGGGGATCTCGCCCGTCGCGATGGTGAGCGAGCGCCAGCTTCCCGCCCGCATCATGGAGCGGTCGGAGTTCAGCGCCCCGCGCTCGTGCCCGAGCGAGAGCGAGTAGAGCAGGTCCTCCACGATCTGGCGCTTGGAGGCCTGCCCGCCGGGAGCGCCCTTGCTCTGCAGCTCGTCGATGATGACGGGGATGTCGTGGAAGAGCGCCGCCGCGCGCACGATGCTCTTGGGCGTGTCCGCGAAGGTGCGGAAGTAGGAGTCGGAGCCCTCGGTCGGGTCGCCCCAGACCGAGCCCGCCGCCTTGAGCGTCGGCGTCTTGCCGCTGCGGCTCCTGCCCCACAGGTACACGATGAAGGTCTGCACGCCGAGCAGCGACACCAGCACGGAGGCGAAGCTCGCCGCCATCACGCACCGGAACGCGGGCGACGCCGACCGCGCGGGCGCCACGCCCGCCACCCAGTCCGGGAGCGTCCCTGCGGGCCCCATGAACGGCCGCGCCTTCACCGCCTCGTCGGGCGAGGGGTCGAAGCGCACCTCTCCGCCCGCGTCGTAGGGCATGAAGGCGGAGAGCGGTCCTTCCGCCCAGCCCAGGTGCACCACGCTGCGCGCGCGGGGGCGCGAGCCTGCGCACCGGCGCTCGCAGTCGGTCAGGTAGCGCACGATGTCCTTGGCGTTCGTGCTCGACACGTTCGCCCCGAGCGGGGCCAGCGCGCCGATGATGCGCGTCTGGTTCAGCAGCACGTCGCGGTCGAGCGCCCGCTCGCGCACGCCGCCCGCCACGGCAACGCGCACGAGCGCGCGGACGTCGCCCGTGTCCACGTCCACCAGGTCGCACGCGATCCAGGGCGCGGTCGCCGTCACGGTGTAGCGCAGCTCGCCGGCCGCGTCCGCCGCCCAGAGCCTGCCGCGCTCGTCCACGTACCAGCCCTCGACCGAGGGCGCGCCCTCCGTGGCGGCCTCCCTCGGCGCGGCGTCATCGTCGGGTACCCCTTGCCGCTCGCGCCGCGTTGACATCGAACATGCGTTCTTATTATTGGCACGAGGACGAGAAGGACCGTCGCGTCTCGAAGCCCTCGGTCTGTAGAACTCCGTGGCTCCCGAGATCGCGCGCTCTATCGTCTGCGCGCCGTAGGTGGTGCCGCCGCGCCTCGAGTCCCACTTGTCGCGCATGAGGCCGCTTCTCCGGAAGATCCTGTCCATGCGCGCGGCGTCCCCGGCGCACCAGAAGGCCAGGTGGCTGCAGAGCGCCATGTCGGCGGCGGAGTGGTCGCCGCCCCGCGCCGAGCAGTCTCCCGCCAGAAGGGCGCGGATGTCGTCGCCGCTCCTGCTCGCGAGCATGCGCTCGACGAGCTCGTCGTCGCCCATGTCGCCCGGGGAGGCCTCGAGCGCCGCGTCGTCCAGGCGCGGCTGCGCCGAGCGGGCCTCCGGCTCGATCCAGGTGCGGTACGCCCGCTCCACGACGCCGGGGTTCTCCGCGAGCGCCCCGCGCCCCTCGAAGACGCTGCCCGTCACGGTGAAGTAGCGGTCGTGGTCGTACATCTCCACCACGCGCCCGCCGGGCTGGCCCTTGCGTGAGCGCTGCGCCCAGTCGGGCTTCGCGCCCCGGAAGATCAGGTGCAGGCCGTCGCCCGAGGGGGACACCTCGGTGTAGGTGCCCGCCTCCTCGACCACCCAGCGGTACTCAGCGTCCAGCACTCCATCGACGATCACGTGGTCGAGGTCGAGCCCCGTGAAGGCGCGGTCGGGCCCGAACACGAACCCCACGCCGTCGCAGCGCCAGCGCCCCACCGCAGCCACCGCCTCCTCGAAGGTCGCCCAGGTCGCCGGGTCGGTGCTCTTGGCCATGCGTCCCGTGTGCGCGTCCACGGGCAGCTTCGTCGCCCTGCCGCCGCGCTCCTCGCGCCGCCAGCACACCCAGCGCGGCTCGCGGCGCAGCTCCGCCGGCACGTTTTCCAGTGTTCTCATGATGCGCACCCGCCGCCCTGCGCGTACGCGGGATTATGCCCCGGGTGCGCTAAACTGTCTCCCGTGATCCTGGCAAGGGGTTCACACTGGACGGGCGTGGCTGCAACCGCGTCCGTCCGCCCTTTCGTAGGGCGCGCTGCGAGCCGGAGGCTACCTCTGTTTGCGAGAATCGTCATGCGACGCACCCCTCCTCGCGTTCGGAAACACCACGTCGCGGCAGATGCGCCACCTGCCGTTCACCTTGTCGGCGGGAATCCTCCCCTCCGCGATGCCCCTCCTTATGGAACCCACGTGCTCGCCGGTGATCTCGGCCAGCTGGCTCGGCGTCATGAACAGCGGCACGTCGTCGAAACTCAACGTCATTCCCCATCGCCCCTCTCTGGGTGATCGCAAATACTCGCGCGCCCGCGCCGGGCGCGTCTCTCACTCGCGTCACGAGGGTGGCCACCGTCGCTCTTCGCAGCGTAAGAATACCATAGAGAATCCTAATAATTGGGATTTGTCCCGATATATGCTGTAAAATGATTCCTAGGACTTGTCAGTAGTGCTATAGAGTGGTATGAATTGTTGCGAAGTGTTGCGCCACCGGACGGACGGGCGCGCAACAGACGGTCACAGAACGTCCACATATGGAGGTCGGCAGATGGCGAGCACGCTTCAGGACCTGCGCAAGCAGGCCGGGTACAGGACCGCGAAGGAGTTCGCGGAGGCGCTGGAGGTGCCGGCGACGACCTACTCGCGCTACGAGCAGTCGCCCGAGAAGATCCCCCTCTCCGCGGCGTGGAACATCGCCGACCACCTCGGCTGCTCCATCGACGCCGTGGTGGGGCGCGAGGAGGTCGACGTGGACTCCATGCGCGGGGACGCCCAGCGCTACTACGACACGCTCTCGGAGGACTCGAGGGACCTCACGGACATGTTCATGGCGATGCTCAGGGGGAGGGACAACTCGAGGGAGAAGTGGCGCCGAGCGAGAGAGGAAGACCGCCACGTGCAGTACGCGCGCTACTACGAGCGCCTCTTCCTCCAGTCGGTGAACACCGACAGCGAGCTCGGCGACATCGTGATTTTCGGCTCCGACGACCAGCGCCGCGAGGCGTTCCAAGAGTTCGTCGCCGCGCGCGCCTCTGCGAACCGCGAGAAGAAGGTGAGCGAGGCCGTCATGGAGCGGTCGGTCGACCTGGAGATCGAGTACGGCTTTCTCGGCTACGACGAGCAGGGGCAACTCGGGGGAACCGGCCTCGAAGACCCGGAGGCTCGGGAGGAGCTCGCCGAAGAGATCGACGCCTTCGAGAGACGGGCGGAGGAGCGCTTCCAGCGCGAGGACCGGGAGACCATCCAGATGATCATGGAAGCATACGACAGGATTCACGGCGGGCCCGACAAGGACTACGGAGCCCTGCTCAAGCTCATCAACCAGCCGGACTCCAGGGAAGGGGGTGACGAGAAGGAGGCGTAGGCGCGCCGCGAAGACGGGCCCGCGGGAGCGGCAACTCCCACGGGCCGCAGAAAAGCGTCCCAACCAAGTGCGACCAAGGAAAGGACAGGTGACATTATATGTCATCGACCAAACGCGCGGCCACAGCCGCCGCGACCAGCGAAATCCGCATCAGCCGCCGAACCGCCCGGCACGCCTCCGAGGGGAGGCGCTGAGCATGGCCAAGGTAACCGGAGAGGGCACCATCGTCCAGCTCGAGAAGGACAAGCCCAAGAGCAAGTGCCGCAAGTGGCAGCTGCGCGTCCCCGTGGGGCTCGACCCCCGCACGGGCAAGTACAAGACCCGCACGCGCCGCGTGAGCGACATGAACTACACCCAGGCCAAGAAGGCACTGCGCGACTTCATCGAGGAGATCGAGGACGACAAGGTCTGGAGGCGCACCGGCACCACCTTCGAGGAGTGCGCCGCCGACTTCATGGAGCGGCGCGACCTGTCCGGCGAGTTCTCTCAGAACACGCAGCTGCGCTATCGTCGCTGCTTCAAGGCCGTCTCCCGCCACATCGGCAAGGCCGACGTCGCCCTCATCACGCCCGAGATGATCGAGGACATGTACGCGGCGATGCGCCAGGGCGACACGCTCTCGGGGAAGCCGTCGAGCGGGGCCTACCTGAACCAGATCAACAAGACCCTCGACCTCATGTTCCGCGATCTCGTGGAGCGCGACGTCATCGTGCGCAACCCCATCGACAAGGTCGCGACGCCAAAGGTCGACACCAAGGAGAAGCGGGCCCTCACGCCGGCTCGCATGCGGCAGCTCGTCGACCAGCTCGAGGTCGAGACCTCGTGCGACATCGGCTACTTCCTGGCCATTACGATGGGGCTCCGCCGCGGCGAGATCTGTGCCCTGTCGTGGCGAGACATCGACTTCGACAACAAGGTGCTCACCGTCAACCACAACTTCGACGCGTTCCGCAACCTCAAGGAGGCGAAGACCCACGCCGGCATGAGGAACCTCCCCATGCCCGAGTTCGTCTGCGATGCGCTGCTGCGCCGCAAGAAGGCCCAGCAGGAGTACTTTCTCACGCGCAACTACCTTCACCGAGGGCTCAAAAAGGGCTGGAGCGAGCAGACCGAGGACACGCCCGTCGTCCTCGACTTCTACGCCCAGCGTGTGCATCCCGACACCTTCGGCAAATGGTGGGAGCGCGACCGCAAGCTCCTCGGCCTGGACGGCTGGTGCCTCCACGAGCTGCGCCACTCCTACCTCTCAATGCTCGCCCAGCAGGGCGTGCACCCCAAGGTGATGCAGGAGCTGGCAGGTCACGCCAGCGCCACCATCACCATGGACATCTACACCCACGTGAACATGGACCAGAAGCGCGAGGCGGCCGACGTCATGGAGGACGCCTTCCAGAGCGTCGGCGCCGAGGAGGAGTTCATGGCGACGCACGCCGAGGATGCCCCGAAGGGCCGTCCCTACAAGGTCCGCCACGCACGTCCCGCCCGCCGCTCCCATGAGGCGCTGATGGCCGCGGTACGAACCAAGGAACGATTCGTACCAGATTCGTACCAGCAGCCCGACCGCCCCAAGTTCCAAGTAATCACCACCGCCCCTGACCTGTGCGTTTCAGAGGCAATTTAGCAAGGTTTCACAGCGAACTGTCTCCAAGTGGGAGCGCGGCCTCAGCCTGCCGAGCGTTCCGCTGCTCGTGCCGCTCGCCGGGGCACTCGGCCTCTCCATCTCCGAGCTCATGGCCTGCGAGGAGGCCCCGCACGAGGAGCGCCTGGGGCGCGCCGAGGCCGACCGCCTCATCGCCGCCTCGCTCGACCTCTCGGGCGCCGCGCTCACCGGGCGGCAGCGGGCGCTGCGGTGCGCCGCCTTTGCGGCGACGGTCGCCGTCTGGGGTGCGCTCACGGCACGCGTGGTCTTCTCGCGCAATCTTGACCTGCTCATCTCGGGCCTCGCCGACCCGGCCGTCGCCGGAGGCCTCCTCATGCTCGTGGCGCTGGCGTGGTTCTCGTTCTTCTGCCATGAGACCCTACCCGGATACTACGACGAGAACCGCATCTCCTTCGTGACGCAGGGTCCCTTCCGCATGAACCTCGGCTGCCTCATGCGCGTCCACAACGGGAACTGGCCCGCCATCTGCCGCGCGGCCCGCTGGTCGGCCGCCTCCGCGGCGGTGCTGCTGCCGGCGCTCGAGCTTGCGCTGGGAGACGTCCTGCCCAACACCACGGTCGGGCTTCTCGGCTGCGCGGCCTTCTTCGTGCCCATACTCGTCGCTGGCAAGCTGAACGAGTAGCGAGAGGGGCATAGGGCCCGGACTGCTACGCCAGGTAGGACTCGAGCGCGGCGACCAGGAACTCCGTTGCGCCCTCGCCCGCCGCCGTGTCGTAGTACGCGCGAAAGCGGTCGTCGGCGAGATACATCTGCGCGAGGCCCCGGTGCGCCTCGCGCGAGTAGCGCCCCTCGCCCCAGTGCAGGCGAATCCAGCGTGCGTGCATCCGCGCGAGCTCGCGGGCCGGCTCGCCCGCCGGGTCGCCCGTCGCCATGGCGGCGCGCAGGCGCTCCTTGATTGCCTGTTCAAGCCGGTCCTTCTCGTCCCACTCGTCCTGGGAGAGCAAGGCCAGCCGCTCGTTCGCCGCATCCACCGCGTCGGCGCCGTACCGGTCGCGAGCCTCGCGGCCGTACGTGCGCTCGTTCTCCTCAATCGTCTGGTGCTTGAGCGCCTCGAAGACGTCGCGCTTGCCCATGTCCTCGATTCCTTCCGCCATGGTGATATGCATTGTATACGTCAAATGACAATTGGATATACTTCAATCGAAGTCATTTGATTACAAGGAGCCATCATGTCAGCATCAACTATACCTCTTGGCAATCGTGTTGACGCCAACCTCAAGCGCGCCTTCGACGCGACCGCGGAGGAGATCGGGCTCTCGCCCACCTCGGCGCTCACCGTCTTCATGAAGCGCTTCGTCGAGGAGGGCGGCTTCCCCTTCGCCGTCCGCAAGCGAACGCCCACCGAGGCAGAGTATGCCGCGGAGATGGACGCTCGCTATCGCGCAATGCGCAACGGCAACGAGCAGGCGCACGATCTCGTGGAGGCATAGATGCCCTACCTCTGGGATGACCAGGCGTGGGCCGACTACCAGTACTGGCTGACGCAGGACAGGAAGACCCTGCGACGCATCAACGCGCTGCTCAAAGACATTGCAAGAACCGGTGGCACGGAGCCCGGCATCGGGAAGAGCGAGCTGCTCAGGCACTCAACGGAGGGTCTGAGCAGCGTCCGTATAGACGCAAAGAATCGGTTGACCTACAAGGTCGAGAACGGAGTCGTGCGCGTGATCTCGTGTCGCGGGCACTATGAGGACCGCTAGGCCCGCGCGTCACGCGTCCTTGCGCGCCACCGCCACGCAGGCCGCAGCACGTCCTTTTGCCTTGCCCTCCTTCGTAAACCTATCGTATACTAGGTTTTGACGACCACGGGAGGCAGCATGGGACGACCGGCCGGACCAACGCGCGACACCAAGCGCCTCATCAGCGAGCGCGCCCTCGAGGTGTTTGCCGAGAAGGGCTACGCCTCGGCGTCGATGCGCGACGTAGCGGCCGCGGTGGGCCTGCGCGAGGCCTCGCTCTACAGCCACTTCCCCGGCAAGCAAGCAATCTTCGACGCGGCGGTGACACACCAGCTCGACCGCCTGACGCAGGCTCTGCGCTCCCGTCGCGCCCTCGCCCACCCCGCAGACGACCCGAGTGCCTACCTCACGGCAGGGCCCGAGCTCGTCGAGGTGGTTCTCGCCAGCTACGAGCCCCTCTTCGCGGACGCCGGCATCACGTGCCTGCGCCACGTGCTCGAGGGGGCGCGCCACACGGACCTCCACTGTGACGAGCTCTTCCGCACCGTGTTCGTCGAGCGGCCCCTTGAGCTGCAGCGCGCGATCTTCTCGCGCCTCGTCGACGCCTGCCTCTTCTCCCCCTGCGACGTCGACCTCGCGGCCCGCCAGTTCCACGGGCCCGTGTTCCTCGCGCTCTGCGAGGGCGCGCCCTGGCCGGAGGCGCGCGGCTTCGTCACGCGCCACCTCGAGGCGTTTCTCGCCCAGCACCGAACGAAGGAGTGAGCATGAGCACCGCCGTCGTCTACTGCTCGCAGACCGGGTTCACCGAGAAGTACGCCCGCTGGCTCGCGGAGTCGCTCGGGACCAGGGCCGTCCCGTTCGACGAGCGGGCCTCGTCCCCCGTGGCCGCCGCGGAGACGCTCGTCTTTCTCAGCTGGTTCCACGCCGGAGGGCTCAAGGGCGCGCGCTGGCTGCGCTCCGTCATGGACGCCCGGCCCGAGCGCCGCTATGTCGTGGTTGGCGTGGGGGCCTACCCCATGCCGAGCGACGAGTGGCCCAAGAGCGAGACCGACGCCGCCTTCGACCAGGCGTTCCCGCAGGACCGCTACCCCCGCCTCGCACGCTTCTACTGCCAGGGCGGCTTTGACTTCGACCGCCTGTGCGCCCTCGACAAGCTGGCTATGCGGGCGTTCTTCCGCATGCAGGCCAAGGCGGCCAGGACCGACCCGCGCGCGGCCTTTGCGCTCGACGCCATGCGCGAGGGCTTCGACGGGACGCGGCGCGAGTACCTGCAGCCGGTGCTCGAGCACCTGCGGGGCTGAGCCGGGCAAGGGTCCACGACCGTCACGCGCCGTCGGCGAGCCTCATGTAGAGCAGCGGGTAGGGGCGGCCGCCATCGTCCGTGGACGTGCGGCGATACGCCGAGAAGCCCAGGTGCTCGTAGAACCCCACCGCCTGCGGGTTCTGCTCGTTCACCGAGACCTCGCGCGCGCCGAGAAGCTCCGTCGCCCGCTCCATGAGCAGCCGACCCACTCCGTGCCCGCGCTCCTCGGGGTCCACGAAGAGCATCTCCGCGAAGTCCCCGTCCATGCCCAGAAACCCGATCGGCGCGCCCGACCGGCGCGCGACGAGAAGGAGCGGCACGTGACCGATTGCGTCGGGCACCATCGGCCGCATCCGCCCCACCTCGCCGGGCAGGAGGAAGTCGTGCGTCGCGCGGACCGAGCGCTCCCAGACGTCGGCGAGCGCGCGCACCAGGGCCGCAGGGCGCTCGGGGGCCTCGGTGACGACCAGCCCCTCGCGCTCCAGGGCGAGAAGGGCCCGCTTTCGCCAGATGCCGCCCGCGTAGCCGGTGAGCGCGCCGTGGGCGCCGAGCACGCGATGGCAGCCCACGATCACCGAGACCGGGTTGCGCCCCACCGCCGAGCCCACCGCCCGCGGCGAGGTGGCACGGCCCAGGCGGCCGCCCAGGCGGGCCGCCAGCTCGCCGTAGGTGACGTTCTGGCCGCTCCCCACGAGGCGCAGCTCGTCCCAGACGGCGCGCTGGAAGGGCGTGCCCGCAAGCGCGAGCGGCGGCACGGCACCGGGATGGCCGCCCGTGAAGTAGGAGTCCAGCCATGCGCGCACCCCATCAAAGACGGGCAGCCCGTCGCAGGCGCGAGCATCCGGCGCCACGCCTGCGGCGAAATGCCGCTGCCCCTCGAACCAGAGCCCGGTGAGCGCGGAGCCGTCGCTCGCAAGCAGCATCTCCCCCAGCGGGGAGCGATAGACGGACGTGCGCCTCACGGCTGCTCGCCGAGCCCCGCCCGACGGCGCAGCTCGCTCATCAGGTTGTCGTTGCCGATCACCGAGACCGCGGCGTCGCCGTCCTGCGGCGCCTCTATGAAGACGCCGTCGAGCGCCGCCGTGCACTTGTGGCCGGTGAACTGCTCGGACGAGCCCGTGTAGGGGCGCACGCCCGTCACGTGCCCGTACGGGATGATCGTGCGCCCCCAGCCAAAGACGATCTCCAGGCGGTCGCGGTAGAGCTCCACGCGGTTGCGCACCACCGCCGGCCACAGCGCGACGGCGCCGGCGACGAGCAGCGCCGCCGGCACACCGGCCGGCATCCCGGGCTGCAGCGCCAGAATCGCGGCCGTCGCGGCCACAAGACCAGAGAGCGCGCCGTACCACGGCGCCACCTTCCCGCGAAAGACAAGCTCGGGATTACCCTTGTAGATGCGCATGTCAGCTCACCTCGCACGGGACGCCCGGCCGGCGTGGCCTCCAGCCCTTGAGCGCCATGAGGCCAAGAAACGCGGCGAGAGCGACCACGGACAGCACGAGGAGCGCCACCGGGAAGAGCCAGAAGCCCACGCGCTCCGCAAGAAGGCCAAAGAGCGGCGGCAGCGTGAGCGAGCCCACGTAGGAGGCCGCCATCTGCACGCCGATCGCCGCCTGCGAGAGGTCGCGCCCAAAGAGGCGGGGCGTGAGGTGCAGCATGTTGGGGTAGAGCGGGCTGTTGCCAAAGCCCACGAGAAAGAGCCCCACCGGCGCCGCGGCGAGCGGCAGCGGGGCCAGGAGCACGAGCACGGCCACGAAGGTGACCGCCTGCCCCAGCCCCACGAGCTGCTTGCTGGAAAGCCGGTTGGCCAGCACGCCGGAGAGGAAGCGCCCGGCCGTCACACCCACGTAGTAGACCGTCACCATGCCGGCGGCCTCGCCCGCCCCCATGCCGCGAGAGCTCACGAGATAGCTCGTGCACCAGGTGTTGCACACGCCCTCGATGGCCACGGACGCCATGAAGACGAGGCAGGCAAGGCGGATGTCGCGGCGGCGGACGAGCGCGAGCGGGCTCGCGGAGCGGGGCACGGGGTCATCGTCCTTCTCTCCCGCCGGATCCTCATCCGCATGGCCGACGCGGAACCAGAGCGGCAGAATCGCAATGGTGACTGCCATGATGGCCGCCTGACAGGCCGCCGCCTCAAGATAGCCGTCGCGCCAGGTGCCCCCCGAGAGCGCAAGAGACATGAGGAACGGGCTCACCGTGATGCCCACGCCGTAGGCGCAGTGCAGGAAGTTCATGTGCGTGGCCTTGTAGTGCAGGGCGACGTAGTTGTTGAGCGCCGTGTCGATGGCGCCCGCGCCGAGGCCGAGGGGAATCGCCAGCAGGCAGAGCCACGGAAAGCTCGGCGCCACGGCAAAGCCAAGAAGGGCCGCCGCCGTGAGCGCGGTGGAGACGGCCGTCACGCGCCCGGTGCCAAAGCGGCCGATGAGCACGGCGGACGAGAGGCTGGAGACAACCGTTCCACAGCAGGTGACCATCGTGACGAGGCTGCCCCACGAGACGGGTACGCCGAGGTCCACATGGAGGGCCGGCCACGCCGCCCCAAAGAGCGAGTCCGGGATGCCCAGACCAACAAAGGCCACGTAGATTACAACGAGAAGAACAACGGACATGGATGCTCCCAAGAAGGCGCGCCATTGGATTGGAAACGTTTCCAGAACATGATAGCCGCGCCCGGGGAGCAGGTCAATCCACCCCGACCAAAGAGAGGGGCCCGTCGGGCATGGCAAACCGACGGGCCCCGAGAGGGAGTGTCAGGGGATGTGGCGTCGGACGGGATGCGCCTACGCGTCCTCGTCCTCGCCGATCTCGTCCTCCTCGATGGGGCGCAGGGCCTTCTTCTCCGGCGCGGCATCGCTGTCGGGCGGCAGAATGGAGTTCAGGATGATCGCCATGACGGCGCAGGGCGTGATGGCGGAGGTGCCGAAAATCGTGGCCAGCCAGTCCGGCATGCCGGGGCCGGTGAGCGATCCCGAGACCTGGGCGATGCCAATGCCAAAGGCCACGGAGATGCCAAAGACGGTGCAGGCGCGCGGCGTGAGGCCGTCCTTCACCAGGATGCGGATGCCGTTTAGGGTGATGGTGCCAAAGACGCTTATGGTGGCGCCGCCGATCACCGGCTGCGGAATCATGAGCAGGATGGCGGAGAGCTTGGGGCACAGGCCCGCGGCAAGAAAGACGATCGCGGCCGCGCCAAAGACCCAGCGGTTGATGACCTTGTTGGAGACGATGATGCCCACGTTCTGGCCAAAGGCCGAGGTGGGCATGCCGCCCAGCACGGAGGAGATCATGCTCACGATGCCCTGCGCCTTGATGGCGCCGCTGATCTCCCGCTCGGTGGGCATGCGGTCCATGCTGCCCGCACAGGAGGCGGAGAGGTCACCGATGAGCTGCACGTTCACCATCACGTACACCATGGCGAGCGTGATGCACGCCGCGGGGTTGAAGACGATCTCAAACGGGAAGAGCTCCGGCAGCGAGAACCACGCGGCACCCGCCACCTCCTCGGCGCTCACCATGCCAAACGGGATGGAGACGAGCACGCCGACGATGATGCCAAAGAAGATGGAGCCCAGCTTGAAGACTCCCGTGGCAAAGTTGGAGAGCGCAAAGACCACGGCAAAGGTGATGAGGCCCACGACCCAGTTCTGCACGCCGCCAAAGTCCGCCGCGCCAGATCCGCCGGCCATGTACGTGATGGCCGTGGGATAGAGCGAGACGCCAATGGTGAAGATCACCGTGCCCGTGACGAGCGGCGGGAAGAGCCCGCGCACCTTGGTGTAGAAGATGCCAAAGAGCACCGCCACCGCGCCTCCGATGAGCTCGGCGCCCAGCAGCGTGGAGAAGCCAAACTCAATGCCCACCGCCTGAAAGGCAGGAAGAAACGCAAAGGAGACGCCCGTCAGAATGGGAAGCCCCGAGCCTATTCGCCCAAAGAGCGGGAACTGCTGGAGCAGCGTGTCAAGGGCCGAGAGGATGAGCGCCACCTGGATGATGGCGGTCTCCTGCGCCTCGGTGAAGTCGCACATGGTGGCAATGATCATCGCCGGCGTGATGACGCCGGCAAAGGAGGCGAGCACGTGCTGGAGCGAGGTGGGGATGAGGTCCTTGATCGGGGGGACGCCCTTGCGCCTGAAGAGGGCCTCGTTGAGCTCGTTCTCGACCTGCTGTGCGGGTGCTGCCATGCTGCCTCCCTCGTGCGGGCGACGGCGCGGCCGGCCGTCGCACGGAGCTGTTGTGCTAAATATTATTCTGTTGACCAAACATTTTGTTTGGTTTTATCGCTGAGCAGCGCAAACGGCGCTAATATGGTGGCGAGCGGTACCTATCAGAAGGAGTCACCATGATCGACGCAACCGAGGCGCGCGAGCTCACCGCCGCTGCCATCCCGGACCGCCAGCGAGCAGAGGCGGACACCCTCGCCCAGAACGCCATGGGCTGGGCGCTCAGAAACGCGGAGGCGCGCACGGACACCCGCATCCGCATGTATGCCAAGTACGGCAACAGCTCGCTCGCCGTCAAGTTTGCCCCCGGCATGTTTGACGGCAAGGGCAACGGCAACTCGTTCTACAACGACCTCGTGGCAAACTCCAACACGGCGGTGGCCGACGCCATCACCTGCATCATCTATGGTCGAGAGCAGGACCTCATCTCGCCCATCCAGTCCAAGCGCCTCCTCAACACCTTCAACGCGCGCCTCGTTAAGTTTGTGAGCACGCTGAGGAAGCTCGGCTTTGGCGTGGAGGCCGGCGAGGACGAGTACGGCAACGCCAACCTCGACGACAGCACCATCATCGTGAGCTGGGAGTAGGGCCCGCGCGCGGCGGGCCCTACGGGGGTGTGCATCTGACGAGAAGAGCCTCGCGCCTACGCGTTCTTCTCGGCGGGCTCGCCCACCATGCCGTGGACGACCTCGATGGCCTTCTCCACGGCGTTCACGATGTTCTCGTAGCCGGTGCAGCGGCAGAGGTGCCCGGAGAGCTGCTTTCTGATCTCGTCGCGCGTGTAGGTCTTTCCCGAGCGGACCATCTCCTCGGCGCTCATGATGATGCCGGGGATGCAGAAGCCGCACTGCACGGCAAACTCGTCGACAAAGGCCTGCTGGACGGGGTCGAGCGAGCCGTCTGGCGCCTGGAGGCCCTCTACGGTGAGAATCTCCTTGCCCTGCGCCCAGTCCGTGAGGTAGAGACAGGTGTCGGTGGCCACGCCGTCAACGAGCACCGTGCAGGCGCCGCACTCCCCCACCTCGCAGCCGCGCTTGACGCTCGTGAGGCCAAGGCGGTTGCGCAGCGTGTCGAGCAGGGACTCGCGCGGGTCGTAGCCCACCTGGACCTCGCGGCCGTTGACCGTGCACTTGAGAATCTTCATGTCCATCAGAGCCTCGCCCCTCCCCTACGCGCGGCCTCGATGAGGGAGCGCTTTGACATCTCCTTGATGAGCTGGAGACGGAACTCCTTAGAGGCGCGCCAGCTGTCGCGCGGGTTCGTGCACGCGGCGGCGAGCTCGCCGATCTTCTCGGCCGCCTCCGCAACGCCCATGCCGCGCACCGCGTCCTCCGCCGCCAGGGCGCGCATGGGCGTGGGCCCGGCAACGCCGAAGGCGAGGCGGATGTCCTCGACGGTGGACTTGTCCGCAGCGAGCTTGACCAGGCAGCAGCAACCCATGGTGGTGATCTCGAGGGCGCGGCGCTTGCCGTACTTGAAGTAGTGACCCGTGAAGCCCTCGTAGCGCTCGCGCGGGATGCGGATCTTTACCAGCACCTCATCGCGCTCCTTGTGCGAGCGCCCGGGGCCGGCGTACCACTCCTCGATGGGGATGGTGCGCTCGCCGCGCACGCTCCGCACGTCAAGAAGGGCGCCGTACGCAAAGAGCGTGGAGGCGGAGTCGGCCGAGGTCGCCGCCGTGCAGACGTTGCCGCCAATGGTGCCGGACGTGCGCAGCTGCGGCCCGCCCGGGGTATCGCACGCCTCGCCGAGCGTGGGCACGGTTCCCTGGATGATGGGGCTCACCGTCACGTCGTGGAAGACCGTGAGGGGGCCAATCTCCACGGTGCCGTCCTCGGCGAGAGAGACGCCGGCGAGCTCGCCTCCGAGCTCGTGGATGGAGACGAGGTGCGCGGGCGTGCCCTTGCCCTCGCGCAGCTTCACCAGCACGTCGGTACCGCCGGCGATGATCACCGCGAGCGGGTCCTCGGCGAGGGCTCGGGCGGCATCGTCGACGCTTTGTGCCTCGTAGAGCGATTCGATGTCATACATCAGATGAGCCCCTCCCTCTTAAAGCCCTCGAAGAGACGCTGCGGCGTCATGGGCTCCACATAGAACTTGACACCGGTGGCGTTGAGGATCGCGTCGCGGATTGCCGCCGCCGGGGAGATGACGGGCGTCTCGCCCACTGCCTTGTTGCCGTAGGGGCCCGTGGGGTCGGGCTTCTCGACGAAGTCCGCCTTGAGGTCGGGCACGTCCATCGACGTGGGGATCTTGTAGTCGAGCAGCGTGGAGTTGAGCACGCGACCGGTCTTGGGGTCCACCTGGACCTCCTCGTAGAGGCCAAAGCCAATCCCCTGCGCCATGCCACCGTGAATCTGCTGCTCCACGAGCTTGGGGTTGATGAGCGTGCCCGAGTCGTGAACGTTGATGATCTTGTTGACGGTGACCTTGCCCAGGGGCATGTCCACGGTCACGTCCGCAAAGGTGCACCCGCCGGCGATGGCGTTGGTGTGCACGTTCACGGTCTCGTGCGCGTGGAGCTGGTCGGCGCGACTGAGGTTGTAGTAGGCCTCGAGCGCCAGCGTCTTGAGGTCGCAGACGGGGTGCCCCAGCGCGTCCAGCACGTGATGGTCGCGCAGCGTCAGCTCGCCCTGGGCGTTTGGGTACAGGAAGCGCGCGTAGTCCAGAATCTTCCTGCGCAGCGTGAGGCCGGCCTTCTTGACCGCGGTGCCCGAGACGTAGGTCTGGCGCGAGGCGTAGGCGCCCGAGTCGTACGGCGTGACGTCGGTGTCCTGGAAGGAGACGATGTGCACGTCCTCGGTGTCTACGCCTATGGCCTCGGCAGCCATCTGCGAGAAGACCGTGTCCGCGCCCTGGCCAATCTCCGTGGCGCCCATCTGGAGCTGCACCGTGCCGTCCTGGTTGAGCGTGAGCGCCGCCGTGGCGGTCTCCAGCGCAAAGGGCGCCACGGCCGTCTTGTACACGAAGAGGGCCACTCCCACGCCGTGTCGCACGGGCCCGGTCTGGTTGGCATACTCGGCGCGCTTCCTGTCCCACTCGATGTAGGCCTTGCCCTTCTCCACGCACTCGGGGATGGCGCAGGTGTGGGCCGCGATCACGCCGCCGGGGGTGAACTCGTCCACAAAGGCGTCCGTATAGACGTTCTTGAGGCGAAATTCCACGCCGTCCCAGCCCATGTCGTAGGCGATGTCTCCCATCAGGCACTCGGCCGCCCAGTTGCCCTCGGGCACGCCGTAGGCGCGCATGGCGCCGGTGTGCGGGCCGTTGGTATAGGCGGTGAAGGCCTCGCTCCTCGTGGCAAACTCCTGGCCGTGGTAGAGCCAGCGGAAGGAGTTCACCGAGTTGAGCACGAGCGCGTGACCGTGGTGGCCGTAGCCGCCGGTGTTGGAGTAGGCAACGATGGAGCGGGCGCGCAGGTTCATCTCGTCGTCAACGGAGGCCTCGACGTCAAAGCTCTTGGGCTGGCGGCCGCTCGTGTCCCAGAAGAGCTCCTCGCGCGAGATCTCCAGCTTGACGCAGCGCCCGCCGATCTGCTTGCAGATCCAGGCGTTGAGCGGCTCGTAGTGCACGTCCTGCTTGGTGCCAAAGCCGCCGCCAATGTAGGGCTTGATCACGCGCACCTGGCCCCAGGGAATGCCGAGCGCCTGGCCAATGACGCGGCGCACCACGTGCGGGATCTGCGTGGACGTCACGCAGACGATCTTGCCGCCCTCCTCGTAGCAGTACGAGACGCAGGTCTCGATATGCACCTGGGACTGCTCGCGCGACTCGATGTGCGCGGAGAAGTGGTGGTAGCGCGGGTCGGAAAGAACCGCCTCCACGCTGTCGTAGCCGTGCTCGGCGAGCTTCTCGGCAGGTGTCACGGCAAGCGAGTGCGCAAGGAGGTTGTCCGGGCAGCGCTCCTGCACGGGGTGCTCGGTCCCCGCGAGGGACTCCTGGGCGTCGTAGACGACGGGCCACTCCTCGTAGGTGACCTTCACCTTGCTCACGCCGCGCGCGCAGGCAACGGCATCCTCGCCCACCACCACGGCGATATTGTCGCCGTAGATGCGCACGCGGTCGTCGAGGAGCTTGCGGTCCGCGAGGTCGCGCTTCTCTGCCCTGGAGTCCGCGTACCACGGGTGGCCCGCCACCGGGAAGCAGATGTCCGGCACGTCAAAGCAGGTGAAGACGGCAACCACGCCGGGCTCCGCGAGCGCCTCGGACGTGTCTATCGAGACCACGCGGCCGTTTCCGATGGTGGCATGAACGAGTTTGGCCTCCAGGCACGGCTTGGGGCACAGGTCGTCAGTGAACATGGCCCGTCCCGTCACCTTGTCAAACGCGTCGACGCGTGGGACGGGCCGCCCGACCTCCCTCAGTTTCTCCATGGCGTCCTTCCTTTCCACAGGTCCTCAGGACACGCATACGAAACAATCACTAACAAAATGTTAGCCAGACAGACGCGATGTTAGACACAAAAGGCCGTGAGCGGTATCTCTGCGCTGGTGGGCGCAAACGCCTGTCAAGATAGCTTAAAAAGTGCCGTTGACCTGCTCGTTATTTGCCAAGAAGCGCAACGTGTCCAAAACGTGCCGGACGTCAGTCGAGCGGCACCTCGCTGCCGGCCACAAACTTGCGCTCGATGCGACCGCCCTCCTCCGCGAGGTAAACAAAGCGCTCCAGGCGCTCCCATACAGAGAGCTCACGCGAGGTGCGGATGGCAGAGTCGTCGAGCACGAGCGCGTCGAGCTCGTAGTCCTCCGCGAAGGAGCCCACGCGGCCGAAGAAGGAACCGCCGCCCACCGTGGCAAGCCACAGCGCCTCCTGCGTGGTGAGCGGGGCGAGGCTCTGGTCAACAAGGCGCCAGCGCAGCTTGGAGGCGGCAACGGCGTCCGCCATGCACCGAAACATCGAGAGGCTGGCCCCTCCCGCCACGTCCGTGCCCAGGCCCACGCTCATGCCAAGGTCCAGGTAGCGTCGCACCGGCGCGATGCCGCTTGCGAGCTGGGCGTTGCTCTGAGGGCAGTGCGCCACGTACGTGCCCGTGCGCCGCAGCAGCTCCACCTCCTCGTCCGTTGAGTGGACGCAGTGCGCCATCACGGTCTTCTCGCCAAGAAGGCCAAAGTGGTCGTAGGCGTCCGCGTAGCAGCTCGACCACGGGCAGAGCTCCCTCACCCAGCTCACCTCGGAGGGATTCTCCGAGAGGTGGCTCTGCACCGGCAGGTCATACCTCTCGCGCAGGGCGCCAAGCTCTGCCATGAGGCCGTCGGTCACGCTTGGGGTGAAGCGCGGGGTGATGATGGGACGCGTTCGCTCAAAGCGACCGCACACGTCCTCCAACCAGCGTCGCGTTGCCTCAGCCGAGCCCGCGCTCGTCTCAACGAGGCCCTCCGGGGCGTTGCGGTCCATGTTGACCTTGCCCACGTACGTCACGAGCCCCGTTGCCTCAAGGCGGTCCATGAGGAGCTCGGTTGCCGGAACGTGGACCGTGCCAAAGACCGCCGCGCGCGTGGTGGCAGAGCGGCGCAGGTCGCCCGCGAAGACGTCGTAGGCGCGCGCGGCGTAGTCCAGGTCCGCGTAGCGGGTCTCCTCGGGGAAGGTGTGGGTGTTCAGCCAGTCGAGCAGTTCGAGGTCCATCCCCAGGCCGCGGAAGGCGTACTGCGGGGCGTGGAGGTGGATGTCGCAGAGCCCCGGGATGACAAGACGGCCCGTGCAGTCAACGAGCGGGGACGCGACATAGCGCTCGGGGAGCTCCTCGAAGACGCCGGCGCTCCTGCCGTCAACGCACACCAGGTAGCCGCCCTCGACGCAGCGAACCTCACGAGGGCTCAGGCTGTAGCAGATGTCTCCCCTGAGGACAAACGACTCAGCTCCCATGGCTGCTCCCACCGTGTCCACGTTGTACCCGGTGCGTTTTGGGCGCAGGGGTGGGCACGCCCGGCGCACCCACCCCCAATCTCAACAGGTCACAGATAAGATCTTGCGAGGACTACAGGGTGTCCTCGATGGCCTGGACCTCCTCGTCGGTGAGGAAGGAGTCGGCCTTGATCTGCTCGGCGTACTCGTTGATCTGCTCCTGGACCTCGGCCGGGACCTTGTCGGAGAAGGTGCCGAGGTAGACGCCGCCGTTTTCCATGTTGGCCTCGATGGCGACGCCGCCGCCGAAGGTGCCGGCCTCGATCTCGTCCATGGCCTGGCCGAACATCCAGTCGGTCACCGTGGAGGTGATGACGGTGGGCTGGTCCTCGCCCACGATGTCAGCGGGCTGCGCGATGTCGAAGTGCGTGTCTGCGCCGGCGGCCTCGAGGGCCTGGCGGGCGCCGTTGTCGACGGCGGAGGCGTCGCCCCACATGACGTCGACGCCATTGGAGTTGATCCACTGCTCGGTGAGCTTGGCGCCGAAGGAGGCGTCGCTGAAGCCGGCCTCAAAGTTGTAGTGGCCCTCGACGTCCGGGTTGACCTTCTGAGCGGCCGCTATGTAGGCGGCGTACTTGGTGAGCGTGGTGGGGATGCGCATGCCGCCGATGAAGCCGATGTGGTTGCTCTCGGTCATGAGGCCGGCCACAACGCCCGCGAGCGCACCGGTCTGCTTGAGGTTGACCTGCACCGTCTCGACGTTCTCCAGGGTCTCGTAGTCGGCGAGGTCCACGGCAGGGTCGGTGTTGGTCATGAGGAACTTGATGTTGGGGTAGTTCTCGGCGGCCTCGGCCACGACGTCGCCCCACGCGGAGACAAACTCGTTTCCGGCGGCAATGATGAGGTCGCAGCCAACGTCAACGAGGGACTGAGCCGCGGTGCCGGCATCGGCGGCGGCGGTGTTCTCCTTGGGCTCGAGCATCTCCCAGTTGTCGCGGCCCTCGAGCGCGGCGACGAGGGAGTCATAGTGGCCCTGGCCCCAGCCGCCGTCAAGGGCGGGACCGCTGATGACGAGGGCGACCTTGTAGGTCTTCTCGCCGTCCTCGCCCGTGCTCTCGCCGCCGCCGTCGCAGGCGGCAAGGCCCAGCGCGGCAGCACCGGCAGCACCGAGCTTGAGCGCGTTGCGGCGCGTCATCGAGGGCCCTAGGGCGGACACGTTCTGCTTCTTCATTTCCTAACCTTCCCTTCCCCGCCGAGGCGGGTCCACGCGCCTTGCGGCGCCCTTCCCAGTTTGTTAGTCCCAGTAACCCTCGTGCACGGCCGCAGCCTCAACCTCAAGCTCGGGGAACGGGCCCACGACCTCGATATCCTTCTGACCGGCGGCAAAGACGGTGCGACACGGGAGGTCGAAGGTGGGGTTCTGCTCGTTGGAGCCCGTGAGCTCGAGCAGGCGGCGCTCCGTCATGGCGTACACCACGCGGCCCACGTTGGCCCAGTAGATGGCGCCGGCACACATGGAGCAGGGCTCGGCGGAGGTGTAGAGGGAGCAGTCCCAGAGATAGGCCTTGTCATAGAGCTGCGAGGCGCGCTCGACCGTCTGCGTCTCGGCGTGGCCGGTGCACTTGTGCGTGTCGATCTCCACGTTCTCCTGCTCGAGGAGGATCTCGCCGTCGGGCGAGACGAGCAGGGCGCCAAACGGGGTGTTGCCGTGCTCGCGCGAGGCGCGGGAAATCTCGATCGTGCGCCTCAGGTACCTTACGTCATCCTCGTGCGTGAACTCCTTGCGTGCCACTGCAGCTCCTCTCAGAGAACCGATGGACGGGCTCGCGTTTCATGATACGAGGCGTATCACCGTGCGGCGCGCCTGACATCGCTGCACGGCACGAGAAGCGCGGCAAGCGGCTAACAAAAAGTCATGCGCCCTGCAAAATAATCTGCAGGGCGCATGCATCATCCGAAGTGCCTCAAAAGGGGACGGTCCCTCTGGCTTACTGGAGACCGGCCTCGATGGCGTCAACCTCCTCGTCGGTGATGAAGGTGCCGGCCTTGATCTGCTCGGCGTACTCGTTGATCTGATCCTGGACCTCGGCCGGGACCTTGTCGGAGAAGGTGCCGAGGTAGACGCCGCCGTTGTCCATGTTGCCGATGATGGCCTTGCCGCCGCCGTAGGTGCCGGCCTCGATCTCGTCCATGGCCTGGCCGATCATCCAGTCGGTCACCGTGGAGGTGATGACGGTGGGCTGGTCCTCGCCCACGATGTCGATCGGCTGCGCGATGTCGAAGTGGGTGTCCGCGCCGGCGGCCTCGAGGGCCTGGCGGGCGCCGTTGTCGACGGCGGAGGCGTCGCCCCACATGACGTCAACGTTGTTGGAGTTGATCCACTGCTCGGTGAGCTTGGTGCCGAAGGAGGCGTCGGTGAAGCCGGCCTCGAAGTTGTACTGGCCGGTGACGCCCTCGTTGACCTTCTGCGCGGCCGCGAGGTAGGCGGAGTACTTGGTGGTGGTGGAGGGCAGGCGCATGCCGCCGATGAAGCCGATGGACTTCGTCTGCGTCATGAGGCCGGCCACCACGCCGGCCAGCGCGCCGGTCTGGACGAAGTCGGGAAGCACGGTCTCGACGTTGTCCATGACCTCGCAGTCGGTCATCTCGAGCTCAGGGTCGGTGTTGGTGACGAGGAAGTGCACGTTGGGGTGGGTCTCGGCGGCATCGGTGATGACCTCGGCCCACGTGGAGGCAAACTGGTTGCCGTTGCCCACGATGAGGTCAACGTCCATGTCAACGTAGGACTGGGCGGCGGTTGCCGCGTCGGCGTCGGCGGTGTTCTCCTTGGGCTCGAGCATCTCCCAGCTGGGGTGGCTCTCGATGGCGCGCTGGAGGGACTCGTAGTGGCCCTGGTCCCAGCCGCCGTCGGTGATGATGCCGCTCATGATCATGGCAACGCGGTAGCTGCTCTTCTCCTCGCCGCCCTCATCGGTGGTGTCGTCACCGCCTTCGGGAGTCTGGCCGCCACCGTCACAGCCCGCGAGGGCGAGCGCCGCGGCGCCGCCGAGGCCGAGCCCGAGCGCGGTGCGCCTCGAGACCATCGTGGAGTCGAGCAGGTTCTTGTTGTTCTCGCTCATACCTTGGTCCTTTCCTCGTGACCGTTGCGCCCAACGTCTTTGGGCGCATTCTGTGTCACCCCCCCACGGCCCCCGTTCCCTAAGGGAGACCGTGTTCCAATAACCAATGATAAAGCAAGACGGCCCGCAGGGCCCGACATATTGCGGAACCTGCGGGCCGTCTGTGAAAGGGTGCCTGCCTAGCGCTGCTCGCGCAGGTACGGCTTGCCGCTCGCCTTGGGGCCGGCGCTCCTGGAGCCAAAGAAGATGAGCGCCACGATGGTGAAGACGTACGGGATCATCTTGAAGAACATGATGGGGGCAGCCTGGAACTGGGCCTGGAGCGCCACGCTCGTGCCGTCGAAGAAGCCGAAGAGCAGGCTCGCGGCAAGGACGCCAAAGGCGTTCCAGCGACCGAAGATCAGGGTCGCCAGGGCAATGAAGCCGCGGCCCATGACGATGCCGTCCGTGTAGATGGGCGTGTAGCACAGCGTGAGGAAGGCGCCGCCCGCGGCCGCGAGCGCGCCGCACACGACGCAGGCCACGTACTTCATGCGCACGACGTTGATGCCAAGGGTCTCGGCCGCCTGCGGGTTCTCGCCCACGGAGCGGAAGGAGAGGCCGGCGCGGAAGCGGCTGAAGAAGACCGCCACGCAGGGCACCAGAAGGAAGGCGAGATACGCCACAGGCGTCTGGTTGAAGAGCGCGTCGCCGATGAAGGGTATCTGCGAGAGCCCGGGGATGGCGATGCTCGCCATCTGCTCGCCGGTGGCGTTGGCGGGGTTGGCGCCCACGAAGAGGTTGTAGCCAAAGAGTGCGATGGCGGGTGCGAGGATGTTGATCGCCATGCTGGTGACCACCTGGTCGGAGCAGAGCGTGACCGTGCAGAAGGCGTAGATCATGTTGACGGCGATGCCCGCGAGCATGGCAACGAGCAGGCCCATCCAGAGGTTGCCCGTGACCTTGGCAACGGCAAAGCCGACAAAGGCACCGACGGCCATGATGCCCTCGAGGCCAATGTTGACGAGGCCTCCGCGCTCGGAGAAGAGCTCGCCGAGGGATGCGAGGAGGATGGGCACGGCGCCCATCGCCATTGCCTTGAGAATCGTAGGCAGTGCTGTGATGAAGATATCCATTACGCGTTCGCCTCGACTTTCTTGCTCTTGGAGCCGATAGATGCGATGAAGGCCTTGATGGCGGGAAGCTTGATCATTGCCATGCCCGCCACGGCGAAGATGATGATGAGGCCGCGCGTGATGTCGATGATGGCGGTGGGAACGCCGATGACGCTCTGCATCATCGTGCCGCCCGTGGAGAGGATGCCGAACAGAATTGCCACGACGATGGCGGCAATCGGGTTGAGCTGGGCAATGAGCGCGATGGCCACGCCGTCGAAGCCAAAGCCCGAGCCAAAGCCGTCAGCAAGACGGTAGGGCGCCTTGCCCAGAAGCTCGATCGAGCCGCCCATGCCGGCGATGGCGCCGGAGATGACAAAGGAGAGCAGGACGAGCCTGCGCACCGGGAAGCCGTTGACGCGCGCCGCCGTCTGGTTCATGCCCGTGGCGCGGATCTTGAAGCCAAAGGAGGTGCGGAAGAGCACGTACCAGATGACAATGCCGAGGACGATCGCCATGAGCACGCCAATATGGGCGCTCAGGAGCTCGGGCAGGCGGCCGTCCTTGGGGATGGCGGGCGTCTTGGGCAGGCCCTGGTCGGAGAAGAGGTTCTTGAAGACGAACTCCATGAAGTACATGGCCACGTAGTTGAGCATGATCGTGGTGATCATCTCGTTGAGGCCGCGGGTGATCTTCATGATGCCCGGCAGGAGGCCCCAGATGCCGCCGACCACAATGCCGGCGATGAGGCCGAGGGCCAGCGCGGCGGGGCCGGTGAGACCCAGGCCGAAGATGGTGAGCGCGGTGGCGCAGCCACCCATGATGAACTGGCCCTCGCCACCGAGGTTGAAGACGCCGCACTTGTAGGCAAAGACCGCCGCGAGGCCCGTGAAGATCAGCGGGCAGGCGCGCTCGAGGGTCTTGCCGATCTTGGGCAGGTCGCCAAGCGAGCCCTGGAGCAGCGCGGCATAGCCCTGCAGGGGGTTCTTGCCAAGACAGGCGATGATGATGGCGCCCACGATGA
>DXAB01000195.1 GCA_019117265.1 Candidatus Olsenella pullicola | reverse complement strand
GGAGTATTTGCTGAGCCTGGGGATCGATGCCCTGGCGGCCACCCGTGAGGAGGATGCCGTAGTACATGAGGTCCGAGGCGAGGTCGGGCGGGGTCACGTCGAGCGCGTCCTTGACGGCCTTGGTGACCTCGTCAAGCGGGCGGTCGAGGGCACGGCGGATCTCCTCGCTCTCGATGCGAACGCTCTTGGGAAGGCCACTCATGACGTCGCGGCCGTTTACCTCAACGTCGAGCTCCTCGGCGAGCGGTGCCGCGGAGCCGACCTTGATCTTGATGTCCTCGGCCGTGCGCTCTCCGATGGAGAGGTTGTAGGCGTCACGGACGTGCTGGAGGATCGTCTGGTCAAACTCGTCGCCAGCGGTGCGGATGGACTGGGAGACAACGATGCCGCCCATGGAGATGACGGCGACCTCGGTGGTTCCGCCGCCGATGTCAACGACCATGGAGCCCGTGGGGTCCTCGATGGGGAGGTCGGCGCCAATGGCGGCCGCCATGGGCTCCTCGATGAGGTAGGCCTGGCGAGCGCCCGCCTGGATGGTTGCCTCGAAGACGGCGCGCTTCTCGACGGACGTGACGCCGGAGGGAACGCACACGACGACGCGCGGTCGCGGCGACCAGGGGTAGCGGCGCTCACGGGCCTTCTCGATGAAGTAGCGCAGCATGACCTCGGTCACGTCAAAGTCGGCGATGACGCCGTCCTTGAGGGGGCGCTCGGCGATGATCGAGCCCGGGGTGCGGCCGATCATGCGCTTGGCATCCGCCCCAACGGCGAGCACGCGGCTCTCGCTCTTGTCAATGGCGACGACTGAGGGCTCGTTGATGACGATGCCCTGGCCGCGCACAGCAACGAGCGTGTTGGCGGTGCCAAGGTCAATGGCAAGGTCGCCGCCGTATTCACCAAAGAGGGAGTCAAAGAGTGACATGCGAGGTCCTACTCACTCGTGGTGTCCTGGGAGAGGAAGCTCACTTCGACGGAGCTCACCTTCCAACCGATGCCGTCGCGGACGAGGTGGATGGTGTAGTTCTGAACGCCGCCGGCCTCGAGGGTGGCGTCGGCGCTGACGGTGGACTCGGTCATACCGCGGTCGACGCCGGTGATCTCAACCTGCGCGCCAGCGGGGAGCGAGTCGGAGATCTCCTGGAGCTGCGTGCCGGAGACGTTGTTGGCAACGAGGGACGAGATGTCCGTGCCGTCGGTCTTGGCCTGGAAGAGCTGCTCGGCGACGGCCTGCTGGGTGGGCCAGCCATAGCCCCTCGTGTATGCGAAGACGGCCCCGCCGACCACGAAGACGAGCAGGATGAGAATCACGATGAAGACCTTGAGGCCCGTGTGGCGGTGCTTGCGACGGACCTTGCGGTCGGCCTTGTCCTGCTGGACGATGTCCTCCTCGGTGATGGAGAAGAAGCCGGTGTCCTCGGGAGAGGGCATGAGCTCGCCCGACTCCCCCATGGGGTCGAGCGGGTCGTAGCCGCCACCGTAGCCGGCAGCGGCGAGGAAGGCGTCGGTCTCGGAGGGACGGCGGCCGTTGATTGAGGAGACAGCCTTGCGGGCGGCGTCATAGGAGGCCTGTGCCTCGGGAGAGAGCTGGAACGAGCTGTCAGAGGTCGCGTGGGCAAAGGCGTCGACGGCCTCGTTCATGCGGTTGGCGGCAACGTAGGCGAGGCCGAGGTCACACCAGATCTGGCTCTGGCTCTCAAGCGGCGTGGTGAAGTCGAGGGCCGTGCGATAGGCCTCGACGGCGTCAACGGCGCGGCCGAGCCTGAGGAAGCAGCTGCCAAGGTTGGAGAGGGCAACCGCCGGCGCGGGGTTGGACTCGTCGATGGCGGCGGCGCGATAGGCGATGCCGGCGTTGCGGACGTCCCCGATGCGCTCGTAGGCCGAGCCAAGAGCCATGTAGGCCTTGTAGGGGGTCTGGTACTCCTGGTCGGAGACCGCCTCGGTGAGCGGGGCGATGGCGTCCTGGGGACGACCGGCGGCGAGAAGCGCGCGGCCGCGGTTGCAGGAGAGCGCGCCTCGACGGCCGTAGGAGGCGTCGGAGAGAGCCTCCTCGTAGGCGTTGGCGGCAGCCTCGAACTGGCCGAGCTTCATGTACGCGTTGCCGCGCAGGTGATCAACCTCGCCGGCACGCTCGCCGGGGGCCTTGGCGTCCCCAAGGTAGGTCACGGCGCCGAGCCAGTCCGCGCTCTGATAGGCGCGTTTTCCGGATTCATAGGCCTGCTGATTCACGATGTCCTCCTCAAACGCAACCAGGGCTATGCGCCTGCATGCTCGATGGTGACAGAGTTGATGACGTCGCCCTGACGAAGCTCTCCGATGACGTCCGCGCCCTCGACCGTCTGGCCAAAGACGGTGTAGCCGGAGTCCAGACCGTGCTGGGGGCCAAGGCAGAAGTAGAACTGGGAGCCCGCGGAGTTGGGGTCCATGGAGCGCGCCATGGCAAGGGCGCGGTCCTCGTGGGAGTTGCGGGGGTTGACGGAGTACTCCTCACGGATGCGGTAGCCCGGGCCTCCGGTGCCGGGGCGTCCCGTCGGGCCAACCTCGCCGCGAGCGACCTGCTCGGGGGTCATGTCGCGTGTGTTGGGGCAGCCGCCCTGGATCACAAAGCCGGGGACGTAGCGATGGAACTTGAGGCCATCGTAGAAGCCGCTCTCGGCGAGCTCGCAGAAGTTTGCCACGTGGATGGGGGCACCCTCTCCGTCGAGGCGAACCCTCACGGAGCCGCGGGTGGTGTCAAACACGGCGACCTCGTCACCGACGACCTTGTAGGACGGCGTGTAGAGCGGATCTGGCATGAAGCCCATCTTCGTCCTTCCGACCAAGGGGCGCAGCGCGCCTCAGAATACTTCAACTGAGTAATTCTATCAGGAAGACGGGCGTTTCACATATTCGGCAGACACCCTCAATCTGAGCCCGTGGCGCTCCAGGAGCCATAGGATGACGAGAACAGCCGGTCGTAGTCGAGCGCGGCGGTGACGGGAGAGAGAACGTGGCTCCCATCGAAGGAGGAGCCCTCGGCGTCCGCGAGGCGCTGCCAGGACTCGACAAGCGCGTCGCAGCGGTTGCGCAGCCAGCTCCCGAGCGTCAGGAGCTCGGATGCGCCGTCAGCGTACTCCCCGCCGAGGTCCCTGAGCTCAGTGACCTCGGTGATGAGGTTGGAGACCTCCATCGAGAGGGAGCTCGCCGCGCTCAGCCCGTCGGCGCCTGCGGAGGCGTCCCCCTCGCTCACGGCGGCGCGCAGCTCGTCCTCGCTCGCGTCCGCCCGCTCGGAGAGGGTGCCGAGGCTCTCGTGGGCGGACTCGAGGCGCTCGAGCTCGCTTGGGCCATCTGAGGAGGGGTCTCTCCCCACGTCCTGGCCCGTGAGCAACTCGACGACGCCCGGGAAGCCGGACATCGAGGTGTCAGCGGGTTCCTTGGCGCGCGTCTGCGTTGCCATGGGGTCCCAGGGGTGCGTGATGAGCAGCGTTGCCCCGCCAACGATGAGAACGGCGAAGAGGGCGGCAAAGGCGAAGGCCCTGGGGCGCGGGATGCGATCGCGCCGCGCAGCCGGCGACTCCTCGTCGCCCTCCGGGGGAATGGCGCTCTCGATGTGCGTCGCGGGCGCGGCCGAGACGTCGAGCGCGTCCATCATGCCGGTGTGGCCGATGTCCGGAACGCCTGCCTCGCGCACAGAGCGCGGGTGATCGGCGTTGCGAAGGGACGAGCCGCAGCTGGGGCAGACCGTCGTGCCGGGCGCCAGGAGCGCCCCGCAGCCGGGGCACCACGTTGCCCCCGCAAGCGAGAACTTGCAGGTCACGTCTAGTGCGGTGTGACACCTCGGGCACTCAAGGGCGTCGTCTCTCACGCTTGCTCCACAGGTGGGGCACCTCATCGCCGTGCGGTCCTCCCCTCTCCCCCCTCAAGGGCGTCAAGAACGTAGGGAAGGATACCCCCTCGCGCGAGGAACGCGCCCTCCATGGGGGTGTCAACGCGCACGACGCACTCAAAGCTGAAAGAGGTGCCGTCGGGCCTCGTCGCCGTGACGCGCGCGGTGCGGGAGGCGGGCAGGCCGCCCGAGAGGTCAACGGGAGAGACGTCGAGCGTCTCATCGCCGCTCAGGCCAAGCGAGGCCGCGCTCTCCCCCTCAGCAAACTGGAGCGGAAGCACCCCCATCTGCACGAGGTTGGAGCGGTGGATGCGCTCGAAGCTCTCGGCGATGACGGCCCGCACGCCAAGGAGCAGCGGGCCCTTTCCGGCCCAGTCACGGCTCGAGCCGGAGCCATAGAGCTTTCCGGCAACCACGACAAGGGGCACGCCCGCGGCACGATAGGCCTCAGCGGCGTCAAAGATGGTCTCCATCTCGCCGGAAAGAAGGTTCTTCGTCCAGCCGCCCCGGCGACCCTCGGCAAGGGCGTTCCTAAGCTTCACGTTAGCAAAGGAGCCACGGGCCATGACCTCGTGGTTTCCGCGGCGCGCCCCGTAGGTGTTGAAGTCCTCGGGCGCAACCCCGCGCTCGATCAGGTAGCGGGCGGCCGGGGAGTCGGGGGCAATCGAGCCCGCAGGCGAGATGTGGTCGGTCGTGACAAAGTCACCGAGAAGCGCGAGCACGCGCGCGCCCCTGACCTCAAGGGTATCCGCGGGGCAGGCGATGTCGAAGTAAGGGGCGCGACGCACATAGGTCGAGTCGGGATCCCACGAGAACGTCGAGGACTCCGAGGAGGCGATGGAGCGCCAGGCATCCGAGCCCTCGAGAAGGCCGCGCGAGCCCTCCTCAAAGAGGGAGGCGTCGCAATGGGCGGCAAGCGCGGCGGAAACCTCGTCGTCTGTGGGCATGATGTCCGAGAGCATGACCGGGGTGCCGTCCGGGGAGGTCCCGACCGGCTCAACCGTGAGGTCCACGTCGACGGTTCCTACAAGCGAATAGGCAACGACGAGAGCCGGGGCGGCAAGGTAGTTCTGACTCACGTCAGGCGAGATCCTGCCCTCAAAGTTGCGGTTGCCGGAAAGGACGCTCGTGAGCTCGAGCTCGCCCGCGTGCGGCCTGAGGCACGCCTTGACCTCCCCGGAGTTGCCGATGCAGCTCATGCAGCCAAAACCGCAGGTGAAAAAGCCCAGGGAGCGGAGGGGCGCGATGAGGCCGCAGCGCTCGAGGAAGAGCTCGGTGGCATGGCTGCCGGGCGCGAGCACCTTCTTGACCCACGGCTTGGGGGAGAGGCCCCGCTCCACGGCGTGCTTGGCAAGGAGTCCGGCAGCGACCATCATGGCGGGGTCCGTTGCCGTGGTGCAGCTCGTGATCGCGGCGATGGCAATGGCCCCGTGCCCGAGCGCGCCCACACCCTCAACCTCAACCTTATCCTCACGCGAGCGTCCGGCGTCGCGCAGAGCGTTCGCAAAGCGGTCCTTGAGCCCGCTGACGGTTACGCGGTCGTGCGGGCGAGAGGGGCCGGCGAGCGAGGGCTCTATCGAGGTGAGGTCGAGCGTGAGGGTTCGTGCGTAGACGCGCTCCCAGCTCGCGCCAAACACGCCCTGCTCGTTAAGGTAGGCGCGCGCGAAGGCGAGCTCGCCGGCGTCGCGGCCGGCAAGTGCGAGGTAGCCGAAGGTCACGTCATCCACCGGGAAGAGCGTTGCGGTGGCGCCATACTCGGGCGTCATGTTTGCCACGCAGGCGCGCTGCGTGGCGGAGAGCGACGAGACGCCGTCGCCGGTGACCTCGACGATGGAGCCGACAACGCCCTCAGACCTCAGGAGCTGCGCCACAGTGAGCGCCACGTCCATGCCGGACACGCCGGCAGGCAGCGCACCGACGAGCCTCAGCTCAACGACGGGCGGCACGAGCATGGAGACGGGCTGACCGAGCGCCGCGGCCTCCGCCTCGATTCCGCCGACGCCCCAGCCGAGCACGCCAACGCCGTTTGCGGTCGTGGTGTGGGAGTCCGTCCCGACGAGCGTGTCAAAGCAGGCAACGTCCTTCTCGGAGTGCGAGAGGGCGTCGGTGGTCACCACGTTGCAGAAGCGCTCGATGTTGAGCTGATGGCAGATCCCCTCCCCGGGCGGGACGATCTCAACGTTTTGGAAGGAGCGGCTCGCCCACTTGAGGAAGGCAAAGCGCTCGCGGTTGCGCGCGGCCTCGATCTGCTGGTTTTTCTCCACGGCGCCGGGGCACTCCGCAACGTCGGCGATGACGGAGTGATCGACGACGAGCGTGCAGGGGATCTGGGGGTTCACCCGCAGCGGGTCCCCCCCGCGCCCCACCATGGCGTCGCGCATGGCGGCAAAGTCAACAAACACGGGAACGCCGGTGAAGTCCTGGAAGAGGACGCGTGCGGGCATGAACTCGATCTCGTCGCCGGCGGCCCCCGCCGTTCCGGCACCGACTATGGCGCCCGCCATGCGCACGGCGTCATCGTCGGTCGCGGCATGGCGCACGACGTTCTCAAGGAGCGTAACGAGCGCGCGCGGAAGGCGCTGCGCCCCGGGGATGCCCGAAACCACATACGCAAGGCGAGAGATGCCGTCGCACTCGATGGTCACCGGACGGCGGGCCTCGAGGACCGCCGTGCAAAACTCGCTACTCACCGTCATGCTTACCCTCCACCCTTCTCACGAGCCTCAAGAAGTGCTCGTTTGTCTCGTATCCCGCCAGCGAGCGGTTGTACATCCAGTTGAAGAAGGCCACCGCCACGAGGCCGGCCACCACGATCACAACCCCCATGCTACCTGTTAGGTCCATGATCTCGAAGAAGGAGGCAAAGACCGTACACCCAAGCGCAACAATGGCGATGATGAGCGCAAGGAGCGCTGCGCGCAGCGCTGTGAGGGGCTGGGAGATGCGCCAGATGAGCGCCACGCCCACAAAGGCGACGAGAATCGTGCAGACGGTGGAGATTTCGTCAAAGGAGTGGTTGAGGGCACGCCCCACGACGAGCTCCGAGAAGAGCGCGGCGAGGATTGCCGCGGATGCCGGCAGGGAGCGTGCGAGCACGTTGGCGAGAAAGCTCCCGCGCACGCGCTCGTGGTTGGGCTCGAGGGCGAGCACGAACGAGGGGATGCCGATCACCGCGGTGGAGAGGAGCGACATCTGGATGGGGATGAACGGGTAGGGCGGCATCACGATGCAGACGAGCGCGAGCGCCGCCGTGAAGACCGTCTTTACGAGGAAGAGCGATGCGGAGCGCTGAAGGTTGTTGATCGAGCGGCGTCCCTCGGCCACGACCTCCGGCATGTGCGCGAAGTCGTTGTCCGCGAGGACGATCTCCGAGACGTTGCGCGCCGCGGCGGAGCCCGACGCCATGGCAACGGAGCAGTCCGCCTCGCGAAGCGCCAGGACGTCGTTGACGCCGTCCCCCGTCATGGCGACGATGCGACCCCTGCGATGGAGCGCCTGGACGAGATCTCGCTTCTGCTGGGGGGTCACGCGGCCAAACACGCGGGCCGCGTCGACGGCGGCGTCAAGCTTCTCGGGCGTATCAAGCGTCGAGGCGTCAACGTAGCGCTCGGCGTGGGGCACCCCGGCGCGCTCGGCGATGGCGGAGACCGTGCGCGGGTCGTCACCCGATATGACGCGGAGCTCAACGCCCTGCTCGAGAAAGTAGCGCATGGTGTCGGGGGCGGTGGGGCGGATCTCGTCTCTGATGGCAACGCACCCGAGCAGGCAGACGTCTCCCTCGATTGCGTCGTCCCCCGAGAAAGACGCACACTCGCCCACCACGAGCACGCGCTCCGTGGCGTCAAAGGCGCTCGTCAGGGCGTCGGCCTCGCGGGCGCGCTCGGGGCCGAGCACAAAGGCGGCGGCTCCCATGACGAGCGCGCGGCCGTCGGCGGTAACGCAGCCCGAGTACTTGCGCGCGGACGAGAAGGGCACGGCACGAAGGACGGGCACCGGATCGAGGCCCTTCTCGGCGGCGTACCGGAGGATGGCGCGGGCGGTCTCGTTGGCGTCCGCCTCGTTGGCGGAAACGATCGTGGCAAGCGCGGAGGCAACGCTCCCCACATCCGAGCCGGAAGCGGCAACCACGCTCGCGACCTCCATCTCGCCGGTGGTGATGGTCCCGGTCGAAGGACGCGCCCGCCCGCGAGTTCACCATTGGCATCGTGGACGACGTCACCAACCTCAGCCTCCCCATGGACCCGGACGCCCCCAACACGGCCGACCCGTCCACGATCGAGTGCAAGTTCTGGGGCCTCGGCGGCGACGGCACCGTTGGCGCCAACAAGAACTCCATCAAGATCATCGGCGACCACACCGACAAGTACGTCCAGGCCTACTTCCAGTACGACTCCAAGAA
>DXAB01000194.1 GCA_019117265.1 Candidatus Olsenella pullicola | reverse complement strand
CGGCAGCCGCCGCCCGTCTGAGTGATGATCACGGCAAGGCGGGAGAGGTCGTACTTGCCGGAGAGCACTGCCTCCATGATCTGGCCCGTGACCAGGATGGACGGATAGCAGATGTCGTTGTTGACGTACTTGAGGCCGGCCTCCACGGCGCCCTGGTCCACGGAGGGCAGCAGCACCACGTTGTAGCCGGAGCTCTTGAAGAGCTCCTCGATGAGGTCAAAGTGGATGGGCGCCATCTGCGGAACGAGGATGGTGTAGCCGGCCTTCTGCATGTCCTCGGTGTAGCGGACCTTCTCGAAGGCGGCACTGGCGGCCTCGCGGTAGACGGGCACGCGGCCCTCCTGCGTGGAGCGGGCGCGCTCGAGCGAGCCGTCGGCCTGGAAGACGCCCACGGGCTCGACCTCGCGCACCTTGCCCTGGCTGGCGGCGCGGCGCAGCTCCTCGCGCTGCTCGGTGAGGGCGGCCATGAGCGAGCGGATGCGGATGCGCGCGGCACCCAGGTTGGAGACCTGGTCGATCTTGAGCACGGTGTAGATCTTTCCCGAGGCCTCAAGGATCTCCTGGACCTGGTCCGTGGTGAGGGCGTCAAGGCCGCAGCCAAACGAGAAGAGCTGGATGAGGTCGAGGTCGTTCCTGGACGCCACAAAGCGTGCGGCGCGGTAGAGACGGCTGTGGAACATCCACTGGTCGATGACGCGGATGGGGCGCTCGGGCTTCATCTTGTGCGCAACGGAGTCCTCGGTGAGCACGGCAAAGCCAAAGGAGTGCACGAGCGCGGGAATGGCGTGGTTGATCTCCGGGTCGTTGTGGTACGGGCGGCCGGCAAGCACGATGCCGTGCGCGTCATGCTCCTCGATCCAGCGCAGGGCCTCGTCGCCGGCGCGGTGCATGGCGTCCTTGAACTCAAGGTCGGCCTGCCAGGCGGCGTTGACGGCCTCGTCGATCTCCTTGCGGGTGATGTGCTCGCCGCGCACGCGGCCACGGCCCTCCGCCGCGTCCTTCTCGCGCTGCTCGGAGACAAGCTCGTAGAGGCGGCGCTTGAGCTCCTTCTTCTTGTCGTACGGGATGAAGGGCGAGAGGTACTCGATCTTGGAGCCCTGGCCGAGCTCGTCGACGTTCAGGCCCAGGGCCTGCGGGTAGCTCATGACGATCGGGCAGTTGTAGTGGTTGGTGGCACCGTCGTCCTCCTGGCGCTCCCAGCGGATGCACGGCATCCAGATGAAGTCCGGGTCCTTCTGGATGAGGTTCATGATGTGGCCGTGGCTAAGCTTGGCCGGGTAGCACACGCTCTCGGATGGCATGGACTCGATACCCGCGTCGTAGGTTGCCGCGGAGGTCTGGTCGGAGAGCACCACCGAGAAGCCCAGCTTGGTGAAGAAGGCGTGCCAGAACGGGTAGTTCTCGTACATGTTGAGCGCGCGCGGGATGCCCACCGTGCCGCGCGGGGCCTCGTTGGGGTCCAGAACCGGGCGATCGAAGAGCAGCTTGTTCTTGAAGTCAAAGAGGTTGGGCGCCTCGTTCTTCTTGGCCTTGGAGCCGCCCGCGCCCTTCTCGCAGCGGTTGCCCGTGATGAAGCGACGCCCGCCGCCAAAGTCGTTGATGGTGAGCAGGCAGTTGTTGGAGCAGCGTCCGCAGTGGACGTTGGTGTGCTTGACCTGCAGGTTGTCGATGTCCTCGCGGGAGAGGACCCGCGAGGTGCCGTACGCGCCGGCACGGTCGCGGGCGAGAAGGGCCGCGCCGTAGGCGCCCATGCAGCCCGCGATGTCCGGGCGGATGACGTCGCGCCCGGTGAGCTTCTCAAAGGCGCGCAGGGTGGCGTCGGACATGAAGGTGCCGCCCTGGACCACGCACCACTGGCCGATCTCATCGAAGTCGCGAAGCTTGATGACCTTGAAGAGGGCGTTCTTGATGACGGAGTAGGAGAGGCCCGCGGCGACGTCGCCGATGGTCGCACCCTCCTTCTGCGCCTGCTTGACGCGGGAGTTCATGAAGACGGTGCAGCGAGAGCCCAGGTCCACGGGGCTCTTGGCGCGCGTGGCCGCCTGCGCAAACTCCTGGACGGTCATGTTCATGGAGACGGCAAAGCTCTCGATGAAGGAGCCACAGCCCGAGGAGCACGCCTCGTTGAGCATGATGTGCTCGATGACGCCGTCCTTAACCTGCAGGCACTTCATGTCCTGGCCGCCAATGTCCAGGATGAACTGCACGTCCGGGACAAAGGCCTTGGCACCGCGCAGGTGGGCGACCGTCTCGATCTCTCCGGAGTCGGCGCGCAGGGCCTCTATGAGGATCTGCTCGCCGTAGCCGGTGGTGGTCACGTGGCCGATGGTGCAGCCCTTGGGCAGGCGGTCATAGATGCCGTCCATGATGTGGCGCGCGGTGCCGAGGACGTCTCCGTTGTTGTTGCCGTACCAGGTGTAGAGCAGCTCGCCGCCCTCGCCCACCACGGCGCACTTCATCGTGGTGGAGCCGGCGTCGATGCCAATGAACACGCGGCCCTGGTACGTGGCGAGGTCACCCTTGGGAACCACCTGCTTGTCGTGGCGCTCCTTGAACTCCTGGAAGTCCTCCTCGGAGTCAAAGAGCGGCTCCAGGCGCGCGACCTCGGAGCCCTGGGTGTCCTTCAGGTTCTCCAGCAGCTGGATGACCTCGTCAAAGGTCACGTACTTCTCGGACTCGCCGGCAAGGGCCGCGCCCGTGGCCACAAAGAGGTGCGCGTTCTCGGGCACGATGATGTGCTCGTCGTCCAGGTTGAGCGTGATGTAGAAGCGGCGGCGGAGCTCCGAGAGGTACTGGAGCGGGCCGCCGAGAAACGCCACGTGGCCGCGGATGGGGTGTCCGCATGCAAGGCCGGAGACCGTCTGGTTGGCCACGGCCTGGAAGATGGAGGCGGCGATGTCCGCCGGCTTTGCGCCCTCGTTGAGCAGCGGCTGGACGTCTGACTTGGCAAAGACGCCGCAGCGCGAGGCGATGGGGTGGATCTGCGTGGCGTCCTTGGCGAGCTCGTTCAGGCCCGCGGCGTCCGTGTGGAGCAGGCTTGCCATCTGGTCGATGAAGGCGCCCGTGCCGCCGGCGCAGGTGCCGTTCATGCGCTGCTCGATGCCGTTATCGAAGTAGATGATCTTGGCGTCCTCGCCACCCAGCTCGATGGCGCAGTCGGTCTGGGGGATGAGCGTCTCCACGGCGCGCTTGGAGGCGATGACCTCCTGGACAAACTCAAGGCCCAGCCAGTTGGCGAGCAGCATGCCGCCCGAGCCGGTGATGGAGACGCGCATGGGCGCCGCTCCGATGACCTTGCGCGCGCGGGCGAAGAGCTCCTTTGCCGTGGCGCGGATGTCCGTGTGGTGGCGCTCGTAGTTGGCGTAGACGAGGTTGTCGTTGTCGTCGATGACGGCGAGCTTGACGGTGGTGGAGCCCACGTCGATGCCCAGACGCAGGTGCGCGTGGGAGAAGTCGGCGTGAGTGGCCGGAGAGAGCTCGGCGCCGTCCTGCTTGAGGGCGAGCGGGCGGCGGGCGGCCTTCTCGGCCTGGATGGAAGCGGCGGTCTTACTCATTAGTTGTCCTCCTTGGAGCACATGACGGCCAGGGCGAAGCTCGGGATGTCGAGGTCTATGGGGTTGTCGTAGAGGTCTCCGGGGCGCACGAACATGAGGGCGGTCATGAGTCGCGCCATCGTGGGCACGCCCTCGCGCATGCCGCCCTCAAGCCAGCGCAGCAGCACGCCGACCTCGGCGGAAATCGCGAAGGTGAGGTAATAGTCAAAGAAGGGGCCGAGCGCGCGCAGGTCGAGCCCGTCGAGGGCGCGCATGGCGATGACGTCGTGGACCATCTGCTTGAGACGGTCGGCGAAGGCGGGGTCGCCGCCGTTGCCGAGGAGCGGGCGCAGGTAGTCGCCGCGCTCGCGCACGCACTCGAGCAGCTCTACGGAGCCGGGTGCGGGCTCGCCCGCGTCGAGCGCGCGACGTAGGTCGGTGAGGTGAGACGCCGCGACGCGCGCGAGCGGGGCGCGCAGGTCCGAGAGCGTCTCGATCTCAATCTGGTTCACGAGGTCGGGGATGTCCCTGAAGTGGGAGTAGAAGGTGCGTCGCGTGACGCCCGCCCGCTCGGTCACCGCCGTCACGGTGACGCGGGAGAGGTCGCCCGTCGCGTCGATCTCCTGCGCGAGCGCGAGGGCCAGGGCCTGGCGCGTACGCACGCAGCGTCGGTCGGTTCGCAGCACAGTGGAGTGCATTGCCGCCTTTCTCCGTTATTTCACAGCCTGCGTAGTATTGCACAACCTGTGAAAGAACGTCGCCTAGCACAACTTCTCCATGTGACAGGGGGACGGAGGAGTTCGTCCCACCTGTGTCCCTGCTGTCCCACGACAACGGGGACGGGGGTCTTGCCCCGTCCCCGCTGTTGTAGACCTAAGGTTAGAAGTGTGACAAAAGCCTCCGTCCCCTTTGTCACACGGGACAGGGGACAGAGGTGGGACGAACTCCTCCGTCCCCCTGTCCCACCTACTTGGTCAGGGTGATGACGACGGCGCCGGCGTCGACCGGGCCGTCGGGGACGGGGGCGACCTGGGCGTAGTCGTCGGAGTTGGTCACGACGACGAAGACCGTGTCCTGCTTGCCCGCCTCGGCGATCTTGGCCTTGGAGAAGCTCACGATGGGAGCGCCGGCGTCCACGTGGTCGCCCTGCCCCACGAGGCAGGTGAGGCCGTTTCCGTTCATCTCCACGGTGTCGATGCCCACGTGCACGAGCACCTCGGCGCCGTCGTCAGCGACGAGGCCGACGGCGTGCGGCATGGCGGCGGACACCGTGCCGGACACCGGCGCGTAGGCCATCTCCTCGGCGGGGCTCACGGCGATGCCCTTGCCCATGGCCTCGGACGAGAAGACCGGGTCGCTCGTCTCGGCGAGCTGGAGCGCCGAGCCCTTCACCGGGGAGCACACCACGCCGCTCTTCCAGGCGGCGGAAACGGGGGCAGGCTTGGCGGGGGCGGCGGGCTTGGCCGCCTTCTTGAACATGTCGAACAGTCCCATCTCTTTTTCTCTCTCCCTCTCGCGAACGGGCGGCCCGACGGCTAGTCCAGCCCCTCCGCCCCATTGCTCGCGATAATCTTCTGGTACGCGTAGAAGCTGTCCTTGCGGCGGCGCTCGTAGGTACCTGACCCATCGTCGTGCTTGTCGACGTAGATGAAGCCGTAACGCTTGCGCATCTCACCAGTGCCGGCGCTCACAAGATCGATGGGTCCCCACCAAGTGTAGCCGATGAGCCCCACGCCGTCCTCGACGGCCTCGCCCATCGCGCGAACGTGCGCCTTGAGGTAGTCGATGCGGTACTGGTCGTGTATCGATCCGTCCTCCTCCACGGTGTCGTAGGCGCCCATGCCGTTCTCGACCACCATCACGGGAATCTGGTAGCGGTCCCAGATCTCGTTCAGGGCGTATCGCAGGCCTGCCGAGTCGACCTGCCAGCCCCAGGCGGTCGATTCCAGATAGGGATTGACTCCCCCAAAGGTCATGTTACCAGCGGTCTGCTCAACGTCGTGCGTCCCCACCACATTGCTCATGTAATAGGAGAAGGTATAGAAGTCCACCTTGCCGTCCGCAATGTCCGTGAGGTCGCCCTCCTCCATCGCGAGCTCGACACCGTTCTCACGGAAGAGCCGCGTGGCATAGGAGGGATACGCTCCGCGCACCTGCACGTCCGAGCAGAACCAGTTCGTCTTGCGCATCTCCCCCTGGCAAAGAAGAACGTCCGCGGGGTCGCAAGTGGCGGGATACGTGAGCAGAAAGCCGACCATGTTGCCCATCTTGAACTGCGGATACCTCTCGTGGGCGAGTCGCACCACGCGTCCGCTCGCCACGAACTGGTGGTGGAGGGCCTGGTAGCGCTGCTGCGGGGTTGTCCTGATCGCCGAGGCCGGCCCCTCGAAGCCCTGGATGATGCCCGTCTCCATCATGGCGCCGATGTCCATGGTGCCGCAGTTGATCTCGTTGAAGGTGAGCCAGTAGGTCACCTTGTCCCGATAGCGCTCGAACACCGTGGCGCAGTAGCGCTCGAAGAACCCAATGAGCTCGCGGCTCGCCCAGCCGTTGTAGCGCTCCACCAGCGAGTAGGGCATCTCGTAGTGCGAGAGCGTGACGAGCGGCTCGATGCCGTGGGCACGGCAGCAGTCGAGCACGCGATCGTAGAAGGCGAGGCCGGCCTCGTTGGGCTCGGGATCGTCGCCGTTGGGGAAGATGCGACTCCAGGAGATGGACATGCGGAACATGCTGAAGCCCATCTCAGCGAAGAGGGCGATGTCCTCCTCGTAGCGGTGGTAGAAGTCGATGCCGTCGTGGTTGGGGTAGAGAAGGTCGGGCCTGATGTCGACGGTTATCTCGCGAGGCCGCTCATAGCTGCCCCCCGTGAAGTGGTCGTCGACCGACGCCCCTCGCCCATCGACGTCCCATGCGCCCTCAAGCTGATTGGCAGCCGTCGCGCCGCCCCAATAGAAGCCTTCAGGGAATCCCATGATAATACCTCCTATCCCAGGTCGGCGCCGTTGGTGGCGATGACCTGCTTGTACCAGGCAAAACTCTTCTTGCGGCTGCGCGCGAGCGTGCCGTTTCCGGCGTCGTCACGGTCGACGTAGACGAAGCCGTAGCGCTTGGACATCTCTCCCGTCGACGCCGAGACGAGGTCGATCGGGCCCCAGGTGGTGTAGCCAAGAAGCTCGACGCCGTCCTCGTCGATGGCGTCACGCATGGCCTCGATGTGGGCGCGCAGGTACTCGATGCGGTAGTCGTCGTTGATCGAGCCGTCCTCCTCGACGACGTCGTGGGCACCCAGGCCGTTCTCCACGATGAAGAGGGGCTTCTGGTACCGGTCGTAGAGGTCGTTCATGGTGATGCGCAGGCCGAGCGGGTCAATTGCCCAGCCCCACTGACTGTTCTTCAGGTACGGGTTCCTCACGCCGCGAAACGCGTTGCCCGTCATCTCCACGCCCTCGGGCAGCTTCGCCGCGGCGCACCGCGAGGAGTAGTAGCTGAAGGAGATGAAGTCGACGGTGTTCTCGGCGAGCACGCACACGTCTTCCTCCGTCATGCCCACGTCGATGCCCTCGCGCTCGAACATCTTGAGCGCGTAGGCGGGATAGGCCCCGCGGCTCTGGACGTCGACGAAGAAGTAGTTCTCCTGGTTCTTCGTCTGGGCGACACGAACGTCCTCTGGGTCGCAGCTGTAGGGGTAGGTGGCCCCGGCGGCGAGCATGCAGCCCACCATGTTGCCCGGGTCGACCTCGTGGGCGATCTTTGTGGCCCAGGCGCTCGCCACGAGCTCGTTGTGCGCCGCGAGGTACATCGCGCGCGTCCGGTCCTCGCCCTCCTCAAACACGAGCCCCGCACCCATGAACGGCAGGTGGAGGATCATGTTGATCTCGTTGAAGGTGAGCCAGTAGCGAACGAGGCCCTTGTAGCGGTTGAAGAGCACCGTGACGAGGCGCTTGTAGAGCTCGATGAGCGTGCGGCTGCGCCATCCGCCGTACTTCTCGATGAGGTGGATCGGCAGGTCGAAGTGGGTTATGGTCACGAGCGGCTCGATGCCATGGGCGTGGCACTCGCGGAAGACCTCCTCGTAGAAGGCAAGTCCCGCCGCGTTGGGCTCGGTCTCGTCCCCGTTGGGGAAGATGCGCGTCCAGGCGATGGACATGCGGTAGACCTTGAAGCCCATCTCGGCGAGAAGCGCGATGTCCTCCTTGTAGTGGTGATAGAAGTCGACCGCCTCGTGCGCGGGATAGTAGTGGTCGCCGTCGCAGACGAGCGGCGTACCCTCGCCCAGCATGGCGGGAAGGCGGTCGGCGCCGTGCGGAATCACGTCGACGTTGGCCAGGCCGCGACCGTCCTCGTCGTACCCTCCCTCAAACTGGTTCGCCGCCGTGGCCCCGCCCCAGAGGAAGCCCTCGGGAAAAGCGCCCTGTGCCATGTGTTTCTCCTCTCCATGTACGTTTCCGGCCATCAGACGGGACGCACCCGTCAGCTCTCTGGCCCGATCCAGGCAATCCGTCCGAGCCTCACGCCCTTCCCTCGAGGCTCGCGACAACGAGCGCGTCGGCGAGGTGCGCGCCCTGCTCGAGGCGCGTGACGTCCCGCTCGGGGTCATACGACCACGTCGCCGGAGCGGTGCGCCCGCTCGTAACGTCAATCCACGTGAGATGCGCCCCGGTGAGATCGCCGCGGAGGCTGATCGAGGCGTTGGTGGGCACGTACGCGACGAGGGTCGAGCCATCGGTCGTCTTGGCGGCGAACACGTCCTCCTTGTGATTTGCGAGCGCCTCCTGGCAGGGGTCGAGCTCGAACAGACCCAGACGCTCGATGATGCGGCGGGCGAGGCCGAAGTCATCGGCACCCGGAAGCTGCGCAGACACCTCGTGGGGCAGGGCCTGCAGGAAGCCCTCTCCAAGCGCCAAGGTATCGTAGCTGGGATTCTGCCAGTTCCAGACACCGTGGGCTCCGTAGGTGACGCCCGCGGAGGCCCCTCCGGTGACGGAGAGCCACAGGGCGCGACGGCAGTCCTCGCGGCGGAAGCGGCCGTAGATCATGTGCGAGTAGCCGATCTGCTCGTAGCAGGGCTCGGAGTTGATCGTGGGCCTGCTCACGGGGCGCTCGCCGAAGCTCAGCGCGAGCGTACGGGCGCCGGCCTGGGCGGAGATGTTGTGGCCGGACTGGTAGAGGTAGATGTCGGCACGCTCTGCGAGGCTCTCGGGCAGGCCGTCGTAGCGCCCCTTGATGTGATAGCACTTGAGCGAGTCGGGCGACAGCCGGTCCATGAGGTCGGCGATCATGGTGTAGCGCTCGACGGGCTCGGGGTTGTCAAAGTCGGTGTCGCCGGAGATGACCCAGATGGGGTCGAACTCGGCGAAGCTCTCCACGATCCTGGTCACAACGAACTCGACGAGCTCATCGGGGATGACGTTGTCGGGCACGAGGTTCGACGCCCAGGTGTTGGGGACGTAGTTGCACCACTGGACCACGATGGCGGGCACGAACCCGCGGCGCACCGCCTCGGCGAGCTGCCAGCGGGCGTGCTCCCAGAACTCTGGAACGGGCCTCGTGAAGTCAAAGGTCCTGCCGTGGTCGTCGGTTGCGTAGGGGTAGCGATCGAAGGGCGCTCCGCAGCGGTCCCACTGTGGAAGGGCGTTTATCTGCAGGACGTTGAACCCCTGGGCAGCACGGCGGTCCAGGTACTCAATCCACTCGTCATCGGTAGGGTTGGTGAATGCCGTCCAGATGGTGTCGGCAAGCCAGAAGAAGGGCCTCCCGTCCCGCTCGAGGTGCCTCTTGTTGACCTTCACCTGACTCATGCTCGCTCCTTTCGGACCCTTCTTGCTTTTGCCTATAGCCATTGTTGTTCACGGCTGCGTGGGCGTCAGATAGATTTAGTTTGAGAACTAGCGCGTTTAGTAAATCTGCCCACCGAACTAGGTGAAGCCTTGAGGCCTTATAACTGACCTAGCAAGGCAATTGCCGCAAGCTCCACCCGTTCCACGCGCACGGAGGCCCACCGAGCACCCGGGACGCCCGAGGGTCGCACCCACGCACACTTGCACGTCACTCCCTAGAGAAGAGGAGTATCACACCCATGGCAGATAATAAGAAAATCGCCCAAGACGTCCTCGAGGCGGTGGGCGGGGCGACAAACGTCACCACGGCCACCAACTGCATGACGCGCCTTCGCCTCACGCTCAAGAACAACGATGCCGCAGACCTCGAGAGCATCAAGAAGATCAAGGGCGTGCTTGGGGCGCAGTTCGCTGGTTCCCAGCTCCAGGTCATCATCGGACAGAACGTGCCCAAGGTCCTCGACGAGTTCGTCGCAATGAGCGGCGTGACCCGCGGCGCGGCGGTCGAGGAGAACCTCGACGCCCCCAAGGAGAAGCTGACGCCCGCGGTCATCGGCAACCGCATCCTTGACTACCTCTCCGGCTCCATGACGCAGCTTATTCCCCTCATCATGGCAGGAGGCCTCTTCCGCACCTTTGCCGTCATCCTCGGGCCGCAGATGCTCAACCTCATCAGCGAGACCGACCCCACCTACACCTTCTTCTACACCACGCTGTATGAGGCGACCTTCTACTTCCTCCCCATCTACCTCGGCTACGCAGCCGCCAAGAAGCTCGGCGCAAGCCCGGTTCTCGGCATGCTCACGGGAGGTCTCCTCATCGCCCCGAGCCTCGTCACCTCGGCTTCGGAGGGGGGTATCGTGAGCGTCTACGGCATTCAGATCGCGGCTGCCAACTACTCGCAGACGGTTCTTCCCGTCGTCCTCTCTGTTCCCGTGCTCTACTTTGCCGAGAAGTTCTTCAAGAAGGTCATGCCCGACGTTCTCTCCACCGTTTTCACGCCCTTCTGCACCATGATCGTCGTTGTCCCGGTCTCCCTTATCGTGCTCGCCCCCATCGGAAACGAGCTCGGCAACCTCGTTGCCAATGCGCTCTTCGGCCTCGCTGACCTCGGAGGCATTGGCGTCCTGGTCGTCATGGCCATCCTCGGCGGCTTCTGGCAGCTCTTCGTCGTGGCCGGCATGCACATGCCCATCGGCCTGCTCGCCCAGGTCCAGATCATCGCGGCGGGATACGACCCCTTTGTCTTCGTTTCCACGAACTGCGCCATGACGGCCGTCTGGGGCTGCGCCTTCGGAGCCTTCCTCCGCATGCGCAACAAGGAGGAGAAGGGCCTTGCCCTTGGCTACGTCATCTCCGCCATCGCCGGCGGCGTGACCGAGCCCGCCCTCTTCGGCCTCATCATGCGCTACCGCAAGACCATGATCGGCATGATCGTCGGCGGCGCAATCGGTGCGGTCGTTTCCGGGATCCTCGGGGTGACCTACTACCTCGCCGGCGGAGCCTCCAACTTCATGGTCATCCTCAACTACTTCCAGGGCGGCCAGACCAACATCATCCTTGCAGCCATCGGAATGGCAGTCTCGTTCATCATCGCCGCCGTCATCGTGTATCTCACCGGCTTCTCCGAGAAGGAGCTCGACGAGATGGACGCCGAGTAGCCTAAGCCTAACCCCCACCACGACCCAATTCCTCCCTTTGCGGGGCCCATAAGGGCCCCGCTTTCGAAAGGAGCCCATATGGCAACCTACCGTACCGTCACCACACTCGGAGACTTTGGCCCCTGGGTCTCCAAGCTCCTGCTCGATCTCCCCTGCGAGGTACGGGCCGACGAGGTATCCCCCGCCACCTTCAACGTATTCTGCACGCGGCGCGAGACCAAGGACGGCTCCGTGCTCATGCGCAGCGAGAAGGGCGCCGCCCGCGAGACGCCCAGCCAGGGCTACGCGCCCGTCCTTCGCGCCTACCCCTGCGACGAGGGCGGCAGCGAGGTGCCCAC
>DXAB01000193.1 GCA_019117265.1 Candidatus Olsenella pullicola | reverse complement strand
CACTGCATCAACAGACTGGTCGGTTTCACCAAGTAGTCCAACAAAATGGGCGAGCAGCTTACCCGCGCCGGACAGGAATACCGCTGGACACCTTTGTCATCACCTTTGTCAGCCTACCCCGTCGCCCTTGCCATCACCTCTGCCGGGGACCTGTCCCAAAAACTCTGAGAGAAATAACCCGTCCCCTTTTGCTGCTAGCGGGTCATGAAGAAGAGGAGGATGTTGCTGATCAGCGAGAGAACCGGAGCAATGAAGCACAGCAGCGTGCCCGTGATGGAGCAGAGCATGCCGATGGCCGTGGTGAGGCTCTTGCGATAGTCTGCCTTCTTGGCACGCCGCGCGAGCACGATGCCCGCGATGCCCGCGCATCCTCCGATGAGCTGCAGCCAGATAAACGGCGCAAACGCCGTGGCGAGCGCGAGCACCCCAAGCACGATGGACACGATGTCCATGGGAACCTCCCGGTAAGTGAGAACGATATCATCAAGTATACGCCGCAGATGTTGCGCCAAGATAGGCGGCTCCTATATGTTTCGGCCGACGAGGCTTGCCAGAAGCTCGGCAAAGAGGGTCGAGGACACAAAGGAGTCGAGATAACCGCCGCCAGCTGCGGCGTTGTGGGGCAGCACGATGTTTTGGTCCACCAGGTCCCTGAGCGGGTGGCGGTCGGTGAGGCTCACGAGGGTGATATGCGGGCGCATCTCGGGCTTAAGACCGCTCGCGGTGGCAAGAAACCCCCTAAACGAGGGGTTCTTTGCCGAGAAAATCACATACGTGTCCTCGTTGTCCACGCAGTGGAGCGACTCCTCCTCCCAGCCCGTCTCAACAAACGTTGACGGAACGGACCTAAGCGTCAGGCCAAGGGCGAGCGCCCGGGCAGAGATGCTGCTCGCACCCATTCCCAGCAGGTACGTGCGCCTGGATGAGCAGATCCTCCGCACAAGGCGGTCGACCTCCCCGTGGTCCACCGTCTCCTCCAAGAGCGAGCAGAGCCGAAAGATATCGCTTGAGAAGTTGCCCTCGCGCTCCGATGACTGGTCGAGCCCGCGCTGGTAGACGGCTTGGTGCATGGCCATCCTAAAGTCTCCGTACCCCTCAAAGCCCGCGCGCTTGCAAAAGCGGCTCACCGCGCTCTGAGAAAAGCCGTAAGCCTCCGAGAACTGCGTGGCATTGCTGCCCAAAACGGACTCGGGGTTGGCCTTGACGGCCTCGTACACCTCGAGCTCTCGTGCCGTGTAGCTGTCCTTGTGCAGCTCGATGAGGGACAGGGCATCCATGGGGGACCTCGTTCTTCTCGGTTGGTGAATGAATGAACCGTTCACCGATAACACCAAAATCTGAAAATACCATTCAGAAACTCTGCTCACACCGCACACCATACAGCAAAACCCACGTTAAAGCATGGTGTTGTACAGACGTTGAGCCAAAGCGTCGGCAGGCGGTTGAATGAATGAAATTACCGTTTACCGATGAATGGATGGATGCTCCATTCATACTTCGTACTATGGCGATGAGGAAAGCTCCACAGCCAAGAGACGTTGGGAGAGGCCATGGTCCACTTTTACACCGAGGCGGTTTCGGGACACGTTCGCCGCATCTGCGGAAACGGTGACGTCTGCATGTACCTCGTGGAGGGCTCCGAGCGAGCCCTGCTCATCGACACGGGCTACGGCGTGGGCGACCTGCGTGGCTACGTTGAGGGCCTGCTGGGCGAGAAGCCCTATGACGTGGCGCTCACGCACGGCCACATCGACCACGCCGCCGGCGCGTCCGAGTTTGAGAGCTGCTTCATGAGCCCGCTCGACAACGACATCTACGAGGAGTTCTGCTCGCTCGAGCGCCGCCACGCAAAGATCGATGCGAGCGCCCACTCGGACTTCAGGGACGTGGTGCCCGAGGACTACGCCCCGGTTGACGTGAGCGTCATGCGCCCCCTGGCGGAGGGCGACACCTTTGACCTGGGCGACGTTCATGTTGAGATGATCGCCGTCCCGGGTCACACCCCGGGAACGATGGTGCCGCTCGTGGTGGAGGAGGGCATCGCCCTCTTTGGCGACGCCTGCGGCGTGGGCACGCTCATCATGCTGCCGCACTCCACGACCGTCGAGCGCTACCGCGAGAGCCTCCTGCACCTCAAGGGGTACGAGGACCGCTACGCTATCGTGCTGCGCCAGCACGGGACCTGCGTCTCCACCAAGCGCGTCCTCGAGGACAACCTGGAACTCTGCGACCTCGTGCTCGCCGGCAAGGACGCTGCGGAGCCGACCGAGCACAACGGCGCCCCCTGCCTGCGCGCCGGCAAGACGGACCCCGCAACGGGCCGCCGCGCGGACGGCCGCGAGGGCAACCTGCTCTATCTTCCGGACCGCATCCGCTAGGGGCGTCAGACGGGTACAAGTGCGTGGCCGGGCGGCCACAAAACAGATAGGAGAGGACATGGGAACCGGAATCATTCACTTCAGGGTCGACGACCGCATGCTCCACGGCATCGTGGCAACTCAATGGGTGCCCACCTCCAAGGCAACGCGTGCCATGGTGGTTGACGGCCCCGCCTCCACCAACGACGTCGTGCGCTCCTCGCTCAAGATGGCGTGCCCTCCGGGCGTTGCGCTCTCCGTCATCGACTGCGAGAAGGCCATCAACAACATCCTCGCGGGCAAGTACGCAAACCAGCGCGTCTTCTGCGTGTTCCGCTACATCCACAGTGCCTACGAGCTCTTCCGGGCGGGCGTTCCCATGCCCCAGCTCAACCTTGGCAACGTGACCCAGAACACCGGTGACGTGACGGTGCTCGACAAGACCGTTCGTGTCTCCGACGAGGAGAGGGAGATGCTGCGCGAGATGAGGGATGGGGGTGTGAAGATCACGGTTCGGTTCCTGCCGGGCGACGCGGAGCAGGACGTGTCGGCGCTGCTCGGCTAGACGACGGGCGTCGCGCGCAAGGGTAACAAATCCGGAGTGACTACGAATCAAGAAGGGGGTCTGTGATGTTCAACGTGTTCCAGATAGTTGTCATCACGCTGTTCACGGCGCTGATGACGTGGCACAAGTACAACTTGCAGATTCTGTACTACGCGCAGGTCGTGGGTATCGGCGCGTTCTGCGGCCTGGTGATGGGCGACCTCAACACCGGCCTTCTGGTTGGCGGCACGATGTGCCTCATGAGCCTCGGCCTCGCCGGCTACGGCGGGTCCTCGGTTCCCAACTACCAGCTCGGCTGCATCGCCGGCACCGTCTTTGCCATCGGCATGGGCCAGGCCGGTGACGAGGCGCTCTCCACGGCGCTCGCCGTTGGCGTCCCCGTTGCCGCGCTCGGCGTCCAGCTCGACGTCCTCGGCAAGATGAGCGGCTCGTTCTTCGTCCACCGCGCCATGGCCTGCTCCGACAACTGCGACTGGAAGGGCATGGCCACCTGGACCTGGGCTTCCCAGATCGCGATGCTCGGCCTCAACGCCCTGCCCATCGCCATTCTCATGACCGCTGGCTCCGGTGCCGTCGAGATGCTCGTCAACAACTTCCCGGCCTGGCTCTCCACCGGCCTCAACGTTGCAGCCGGCATGCTCCCCGCCATGGGCTTTGCCATCCTCCTGCACTACCTGCCCATCAAGAAGTACGGCTACTTCCTGATCTTGGGCTACGTCCTGGCCTCCTACGCGGGGCTCAGCGTTCTCGCGATCGCCCTCATCGGCGCCGTGATCTGCGTCTACGTGTTCCAGGACCTCGAGAAGGATTCCGCGATGCCGGCCGTTGCCGTTGCTGGGGGTGACATGGAAGATGAGTAACGAGACCACGGGCACCCAGACGGTGCAGCAGGGGGTCGAGCGCCTCTCCAAGAAGGACCTCACCCAGGTGCTTCTCCGCTATGTGATGAGCGCGCAGATCTGCTTCAACTACGAGACCATGCAGTCCGCGGGCTGGGTCTGGTCGATGCACCCCGCCATGAAGAAGCTCTACCCGGACGATCAGGTCCTGAGCGAGAAGTACAAGTCCTATTACAAGTTCTTCAACTCGCACCCGTGGTTTGGCCGCCTGATTCTCATGGCCGCCCTTGCCATCGAGACCACGCGCGATCCGGATGCCACGCAGACCGCGGTTGACGTTCGTACCGGCCTCATGGGCCCGCTCGCCGGCCTGGGCGACTCCATCGTGTGGGTTCTTCTCCCCACGGTTGTGGGCGCCATCGCGTCCTACTCGGCGCTCGAGGGCTCCCTCGTTGGCTGGGTGATGGCCATTGTCGTGAACATCCTGCTCTGGCTCGTGTTCTGGCGCCTCTCCTACACGGTCTACGACAAGGGCATCTCGTTCATCACCGAGAAGAGCCAGTCGTTGGCCCACCTCACGGACGCCTGCGCCATCCTGGGCATCATCGTTATCGGCGCGCTCACCGTCTCCACGGTTGACGTGCACCTGGCAATCTCCTGGACCGTTGGCGACCTCACCCAGAACCTTGATGAGCTTCTGAACGGGATCCTCCCAAGCTTCATGAACCTCATCACCATGCTTGCCATCTACCTTGGCCTTGACATCAAGGGCATGAGCCCCGGAAAGATGGTCTGGATCGTCATGATCGTCGCCATTGCCCTCGGCGCATTTGGAATCTGCGCCTAGCGCTCTTGGAACCTCGGGCGGGCCGTCTCTGGGCGGCCTGCCCCCGCATTGAGAGGACTAACGATGAAGCTGCTGCTCGTGAGCCACGGAGACCTCGCTGCCGGAATGGCAAGCGTGCTCTCCAACTTCTTTGGGATGAGCGAGGTCTCCTCCGCCTGCGTCTCCATCGAGCGCGGCGCCCAGGGCCTCGCCGAGGACGTCACGGCGTTCCTTGACGCCTGCGGGGACGAACAGGTCGTGATCTGCTCCGACCTCATGGGCGGCAGCGCCAACCAGACGGTGATGCCCTGGCTCGGGCGCGAGAACACCATCATCGTGGCAGGCATGAACCTCCCGCTGCTCCTGCAGCTTGCCATGGTGACGGGCGACGTCACCCTCGATGAGGTCAGGGACATGGTGGAGGAGTCCCGGAAGGGGATCGTCGTCATGAACGACCTCACCTTCGAGATGGGTGATGACGACGAGTAAGCTGGCGGACATGAGGGAGGACGTCCGCGCTCTGCTGGCTGCGGACGGCGTGCACCCGGGGAGGGCCGCGCGGGCCAACATCGCAGGAGCGTGCGAGCTCATTGCCGAGGACGATACCGTTGAGCTGGTTCTTCTTGGCGAGCTTTCCGTCTTTCACGAGTTTGTGCCGGTTCCCGAGCGGGCAACGGGCGCGCTTGTTGTCACGGACGGGGGCGTTACGGCATTTGGCTCCACGTGGGGGACCACGCTCTCGTGCGCGGGTCGCTGGGAGGACATCACGGCGCTCAGGGCGCGCGGCGGCCTGGGAGGCCTGAGCGTGGAGGCGGTGGTCTCCGGCACCAAGATCGCGTTTCTTGAGGTGTATGCCGGAAGGCGCACGGACGCGCACCGGCGCTCGCTTGCCGCGATCTGCGCGGAGAAGCTCGGGGGAGATGGTGAGAGGTGAGCTACGGCCTGATCATCTTTGACCAGATCGCGCAGATGTTCGTCCTCATGGCGGTGGGCGTGCTGCTGTTCAGGACGGGCCGCATGGGCACCGCGGGCGCCAAGGACCTTGGGTCGCTACTGCTCTATGTGGTGATTCCGGTGGTCATCGTGCGGAGCCTCTGGACCGAGCGCTCCGAGGAGACCACCGCGGTCATCGCCGAGACGTTCTTCCTCTCGCTCGCGCTGCTCGTGCTGGCCATCGTGGTGTCTCGGCTCGTCTTTAGGAGAGACGGGCTCCTGGCCTTCTCGGCCGCCTTCTCAAACGCGGGGTTTGTGGGGATTCCCCTGGTGCAGGCCGCGCTGGGTGAGGGTGCCGTCATCTACATCGTCTGCATGATCGGGTGGCTGAACGCCCTGCAGGCCAGCGTGGGCGTGCTCATGATCACGGGGGACAGCGCGAGCGTGCGGCCGCGCGCCATTGCCACCAACCCCATCATCATCTCGTTTGCGCTGGGGCTTGTGCTGTATGTCGCGGGGGCGCCGGAGCCCGCCTTTGTGGGAGACGTGCTGGCAACGATCGCGGGGCTCAACACGCCTGCCGCCATGATCGTGTGCGGGTCGTACCTGGCACAGGCCCGGTTGCACGACCTCGCCGAGTCCCGCGGGGTGTGGGCGGTCTGCGGCGTGCGCCTGGTGGTTGTGCCGCTGCTGACGCTGCTGCTGCTCACCGCGCTGCCGTGGGGCCATGGCGTGGTGGGGCTTGCGCTGCTCATTGCCGCGGCGGCGCCCACGGGTGCCAACGTGGCGATCTACGCGGCCCAGTACGACGGCGACTACAAGACCGCCGTGCTCACCGTCTGCACCACGACGATCCTCTCGATCATATCGCTGCCCCTGCTCATCTCCCTGGGCGCTGCTGCCCTGTAATTTGGGGACGCGTTTTTCCTCTCAGAGTTTTTGGGACAGGCCTGCCGAGTGTCATTCCAAGACCTCGGCAGGCCT
>DXAB01000192.1 GCA_019117265.1 Candidatus Olsenella pullicola | reverse complement strand
TGGTTCGAGGAGCTGGACCAGTTCGACGGAATCGACGCGGTGAGGTCCATCCTGAACTCTCTCAGGCGCGGCGGCGAGGACTTCTGGATCTTCTACAGCTACAACCCGCCGAGAACGCTGTGGAGCTGGGTTAACCGCGAGAAGCTGGAGCGGGAGCGCAGGGCCGACACGCTGGTTCGTCAGAGCTCGTACCTCGACGTGATCGAGAGCCACCCGGAGTGGCTGGGCGGGCCCTTCGTGGAGGAGGCGGAGTACCTGCGCGAGTTGGACGAGCAGGCGTGGCGCTCTGAGTACCTGGGCGAGGTCACGGGGACGGGCGGCAGCGTGTTCAACAACATCGTGAGCGTGCGCCTGTCCGACGCGGCGTGCCGGGGCTTCTCGCGCACGCGCTGCGGGGTGGACTGGGGCTGGTTCCCGGATCCCTGGCGCTTCGTGCGCTGCGGGTGGGAGCCCGGGGAGCGGCGGCTCACGATCTTCGGCGAGCTGTCGGCGAACAGGAAGACGCCCTCGGAGACGGCGGCGCTCGTCGTGGGGGCGCTCACCTACGCGGACGAACCCGGCGAAGACCCTTACCTTCATGATGAATTGATCTGGTGCGACGACACGCCGGACGGCAAGCAGAGCATGGCAGTGTGGAGGCGCGAGGCGGGGCTGCGGGTGCGGCCGGCGAGAAAGTCGAACATGCGCAGGCTCAGCTACGAGTGGCTGGCAGGGCTGCGCGAGATCTGCATCGACCCGGAGCGGGCGCCACTCGCCTACGAGGAGTTCCGCCTCAAGGAGTATGACCGCGACCGCGACGGCACGTGGCTGGACGACATCCCGGACGGCAACGACCACTCGATCGACGCGGTCCGCTACGCGATGATGGACGACGTTCTGAGGGGCTAGTTCTTCTCGACGTTCTCAGTCGGATTCTCTCCGTCTGGCTCTTCGACCTTCTCCTCGATTATCTCCACCAGTTCCTCGACCTCAGCTTCCGTGGTCGCATCGCCCTCATCATCTCCGGATATGAACATCTTGACGGCGTTCTTGGCGATGGCGGAGGTGGTCGCGACGTCGAAGGCGCCTCCGATGACACCCCCGGCGAGCGGGACCATCTTCCCGAGGTTGATGACGCCCTTCTCGCCGAACTTAGTGAGGAGGCGGAAGCCGATGCGCTGGTTGATCTTGGTGAGCACGGAGCCCGGGATCTTCTTCACGGCGGCGACGAGCATCTTCTCGCCGATCTTGATGCCCGCCTGCTTCGCCACGTCCGTGATCGCCGTGCCGGTGAGGCACATGTAGACGAGCGTCTGCACCTGGTCGGAGCGGACATCGTAGCCGCCTATCTTGGCGATGGCGGCCACCATGCGCATCTGCACGTAGAGGACGCTGCCGATGTTCGCCGGTATGGCGACGGGCAGGGTGATGAGACCGCCGAGACCCGTGACGAAGCCGGAGGTGCCGCACTTGAGCACCTGGTACTTGACGAGCTCCTTGGCCGCTCGCGCCGGCTCGGGGTAGCGCTGCGTGTAGTCGTCGGCGAAATCGTCTATCGAGCGGCTGACCTTGGGCACGCCGTCGAGCGCCTTCTCGTAAATCGCCGCGAGAATGGTGGCGGCCTTCTCGCCGGTCATTTCGCCGCCGAAGTCCTTCTCGGCCTTTTCCTCCGCCATATCTCCTCCTAATGGAACACGGGGCACGCCGTTTTCATCTGTGCCCACATTATCCGACGTTGGTGGGGTTTTGTCATCGACTGCTCATCCGCAGCTTTCTCCGCGGTGAAAACTCAGTTGGCAACTGAATCGCTTGTGGCGCGTTCTTCTCGTTCTTCTCCTCCCTCTGCAGGGCAAGACCCTGATAAGGGGCTTGCGGAGCCCGCGGAAAGACCGCGGAGGGCGCAGCCCGGAGCGGGCTTGGAGCGGTGCGGAGGGTGACAGCGGAACGCTGGCACCCGCAGCGGCGGAGGCAGACCGCTTGCGGGCTGCCGGAGCTACGGAGTTAGACAGACCATGCCGCCGAGGATCCGCGGCAGGTTCGGACGTGCTTTGCGGCGGCGTGGGCTGGCTGACGGAGTGCGGAACGCGACGGCTTGCCGGCGCGTGGAGCTGGAGCGCCGATCACGGGCGGCGCGACGGACGAGCGACCTTGGGCGCGAGGAGCCTGCTTATGCAGCCCGCATAAGCAGGAACATGGATGCCTTTATCCGCAATAGCGGGGATAGCAGCCATGCGACGGGGCCTTCGCGCGCGTGCATATGCAAAAGCGGCGGGAGCGGCGTAGGCATGAGCGCTATAGGCGGCGGCAGTTTGCGACGGGCGCTTAACCTGAGCGGCGATTGATGGAACCGTTCGGGAGGTGCGCTGTGCAGGGGCTGGATGACGAGTATTGGGTGCCGGAGCATGTGAGGGCGTGGCTGCGGGGGCTGGGGTTCTCGCTGCCGCTGGAGGACATGGAGCCGCATATACGCGCCTGGGACCGGTGGATGCGGGCGCTCGGGGACTTCTACGACTACCGCGACACCGACGGCGTGGGGCGGGTGTACGAGGTGCACCGGCGCTCGATCCACCCCGCCATGCGGGTGTGCCGGGAGTGGGGGTCGCTGCTGCTGAACGACAGGACGCAGGTGGCGTGCGACGAGCAGGCTTGCACGGCGGACGATAACCTCACGAGCGGCGCATACGTCAGTCTGTACGCCGCAAGGGTGCAGACGGCGCAGCCGATCGCGACC
>DXAB01000025.1 GCA_019117265.1 Candidatus Olsenella pullicola | reverse complement strand
TACTCCGACGACGACAAGGGCGTGGAGCTCCACCGCCTGTTCAACCCCTACGCCCTCTCGTGCACGCACCACTACACCGCGAGCGAAGAGGAGCGCGACGCGCTCGTGAAGCTGGGCTGGCGCTACGAGGGAACCGCGTGGTACGGCGTGGACGCCGGTTCATCCGGCGGCGCGAACGGCTACGACTACGTGTTGCGCAGCGGCGTCACCCAGCTCGAGGATTACACTCCCACCGGCGACGCCTCGTTCAAGGCCCCCTCCTCGCAGGGTGACCTCAAGGTGGGCGACAAGATCGTTCTCGAGGCTACCGAGGAGAACCCCTTCGGCGCGGCGGGCACCGTCACGGCCGTGACCAAGAACTCCGACGGCACCGTCTCCGTGACGTTCAAGCAGGCGACCGACCCCTCCGAGGTCTTTTACAGCCTCGAGGCCACGCAGTGGGACGTTGCGATTGACTCCTCCATGGCCGAGGTTGAGGGCGCGGCCTCGGGCGCGGGCGGCGTCTCGGCGGAGGACAGCTGGTCTCCCTCGGGCGGCGCCATCGGCGACGGCTTCAACATCAAGCTGGACAACAACGGCAGCTACGTGAAGGGCAACTTCAGCGTCAAGCCCACGATCGGCTATGACGTCAAGTGGACCCTCTTCGGCGGCCTCGAGCGCTGCGAGCTGGAGCTCGAGGGTGACGCGAGCATCAACGCTCAGGCGCACGTCCAGAACAAGAACGCCGGCAAGGACGTCAAGATCCTCGAGGCCAAGGTGCCCATCGCCTACGGCTTCTCCGTCGACATCCCGCTGTACGTGCACGTGAGCCTGGAGGGCGACCTCACCGCCTCCGTCGACTACCAGATGGCCACCACCGTGCGCCTGGACGACGGCGAGTGGGTCTCCAAGGACAACAGCACGTTCACGACCGAGCTCTCCGCCGCCATCCACATGCGTCTGGGCGGCAAGGTGGGCGCCGAGCTCAAGTGGCTGGAGGTCCAGCTGGTTGACGCCGCCGTGGACGCCGGCGCCGACGGTACCGCCAAGACCACGGTCCGCGAGACGGGCCTTACCTGCAGCGACCTTAACGCGTACGCGTACCTGGGCGTCGAGGTGGGCACCGGCACCAACTACCTGGTCAAGCTCGGCTGGACCCTCGACAAGGACCTCATCAACGAGAAGAACTCCCCGCTCAAGCTTGCCTGGCACTTCGAGGACGGCGAGCGTGTGCCGGAGTGCACGTACGGCAAGGACGGCGAGAAGCCCGGAGAGCCGGAGGGCCCGTCGGGGGACGTGCAGACCGGCACCGATCCCAACTTTGATGGCCTGCCCTTCCTCACCGACGAGGGCTGGGGAACCGAGCCGATATGGCAGGAGGACGAGGACGGAGACGCCGAGCTCGCCGAGCCGTTCTACATCAACGCGGGGACCTCGGTGACGATTAAGACATCCAAGGATCACGGCGCTAGTTTGATGTTTGGCATCGATGGGAATACCGTCTATCGGACCACGACACACACTAATGCACAGCTCAGCACGGGCGTCCTGATGCATCCGGAAAGCTTGAGTGATGACGACTACATTACGATAGAGGTTCTGGTTGGACGAGTGAAGGTGTGGAGCATCTATTGCTCGGGAGAGGGTACGTGGCGTTCGCAGATTCCTTCGGTCACGTTTGACACCTGCGCGACGGAGGAATTCCCCCTCGAGCTCTCGCAATACTCGCTCACGATGCACGTTGGAGATACCTTCAAGCTTGAGGCCTCACAGTCGGTTACAGATCTGTATAACAAGCACGGATTTGAGTACGACGGCAGAAAGGTTTGGACATGGGATGAGGATGACTGGACAATAGCTAGGGCAGATGTTGATGACAACGAGATGGCCGCAACTATTACAGCCGGTGCTCCGGGAGAGACGTATATTCGCGTCCGATTTGGAGCGACTATTGGTCCGAACGCAAATCACTTCGAGCGCCTCTGCAAAGTCACGGTAGTCGAGTAGCCCCATCCGGGCATCAGCGGGCGGCGGGAACTCCAGCAATGGGGTTCTCGCCGCCCCGCTTTCGCTCCTACCGTTCAAAGATCCCGCGCCTTAAAAGTGACACTGCGGCGTTTGATTGTGTCAAAGGTCCCAAACGCTCTCCCTGAAGTCTCAGTATTTTGATTCCGTAGACACCTACGAATGGCGCATAGCCCTTATCGCCGTACGCACCACCCTATGCGTGCGGCGTTCGCGCTGACACGTATGGAACGCCTGGTATGACAGGACGCGGGCCTAGCTCGTTGTGATAAGGAGGAGAGCGTGTTCTGCCTACAGTGTGGGGCAAAGATAGATGATGACGCGAGGTTCTGTCCGGAGTGTGGGGCCAGTCAGCTGAGGGGGGATGCCCTCCACCACGCAGGACCGGATCCCTCTGCCCCAAAAAGTCCGAGCCCCTCCGATACCGCGCCCTTCTCGATGCCCGTGTACACCAATCCGAGGGCTGATGGGTCCAAGGAAATTAAGCTGCTGCAGCGGATTGGGGTGGCGGTTGCCGCCATAGGCGTCATTGCCGGGCTTGCCCTGATTGTGCCCACGTTTCTAGCGGACCTGCCCTCGCAACCCTCCTCAGGCAATGAGGCGAAGGCAGATGACGGGCAGCCAGAGCAGGCCGGGCAACCCGAGCAACCCAAGGAGGCTGCGCAAGACGAGCAGCCCGCGCAGGAAGAGCCCGCTGAGCAGGACGAGCCAGCCGACGAGGAGGTCGTCGATCAAGACGATGGGGGTACTACCTCTACCGACGAGGACCCGTCCCAGCTGACAGGCGACGGCATCGTGCTGCTCAACTCGTTTGAGACCACGGGCAACTACAACGATGCGAGCCACGCCTTTGAGTTGTTCTCTCGGGCAGCGGACCTGGGCGACACGGAGGCAGAGTACTACCTGGGCTATTGCTACTTCTACGGCTGCGGAACCACCAAGGACTACGACCAAGCGTACGACCACTTCTTGTCCGCAGCCAACGAGGGGGACGCGCTTGCGCAGACGATGGTTGGCAAATGCCTGTATAACGGCTATGGGACGACGCAGAACCACGAGGCCTGCTACGACTGGTTTGTCAAGGCGGCCGAGGAGGGCGTTCCCTCGGCGGAGAACGGCCTTGGCAACTGCTACAAGCACGGCTATGGCGTCGAGAAGGACCTCGACAAGATGATCTACTGGTATCAGCTTGCCGCCGATGCAGGCGAGGACAATGCCCTGGTCAACTTGGGCGCCTGCTACTACGAGGGCCTGGGGGTCGAGCGGAACCTCCGGCGGGCCATCGAGCTGTACCATCGCTCGGCAGACCGGGGGAACTCCCTGGCCCAGTTCTATCTGGCGGAATGCTACCGCGACGGCGATGGTGTCCCCAGGGACTACGACCTTGCGCGCTACTATGCCGAGGAGGCGGTAAACAACCCGCGCGACGAGCGGGCTCGCGAGGATGCCCGGGCGCTTCTCGCCGGGCTCTAGGGTTGCCCTACGGTTGTCCGCAAATTAGCGCGGACAACACATCCCTGCCCACGCTCTTTTCGCCAACCAGGTGCCGTTGTCCGCACTAATATGCGGACAACTGCGGGGTCATCGGTTCGGCCTCAATGGCATGTGCGCGGTTGTTGATTTGATTTCCTTCTTGTCGACGCGCGAGCTGCGATTTTATTGGTGGGGGAGCCACACAGGGACCACAACCGTGTACATACCCTCGTGGTGAGTCGGGTGGCTCCGAGCGAACGTCTAGAGAGGTTGAGGCTCTTGTACGAACGCCGTACGTACGATATACTGTACGTACGGCGTTCGTACAAGGAGGCTGAGATGGCTACGGCAACGCTTACGCGCATGGGTAACTCCGTTGGGGTGGCCATTCCCAAGGAGTTTCGTCGTCCGGGCTTTGAGCTTGGAGATAAGGTGACCGTAGAGTTTGACGGTGAATCGCTTAGGCTCACGCCCGTCCGCGAGCCTATGACGCTGCAATCGCTCATGCGCGGTTATGAGGGTCCCATGCCGGAGCTCGTTGAGCTCGGCGCGCCTGTGGGGAGGGAGCTGTGGTAGAGGCCGCGTTCTGCACGGGCGATATAGTTGAGTTCGACTTCTCCCCCTCGGTGGGGCACGAGCCGCTGGGCCGGCGTCCCGGACTGGTGGTGAGCAGCTTTGACTTTAACGCGGCAACATCTATGGCGCTTATCTGCCCCATCACTACGCGCGACAACGGCTTTCCGCTTCACCTGAGACTCCCGGAGCTTGATGAGTGTCATGGTTGGGTGGTGCTCGAGCAACTCCGCTGCTTCGATCTTGCGGCGAGAAATGCCCGCATTGTTGCGAGCCTTGATCCCACGGGTGAATTCATGACCAACGTTCTCGGCGTGGTCAGGAGCTTCTTCTAGGCGACACTGACCGGGCAGACATTTATATTTCGCAATCGTATATATACTCTCGCAGGTCCGGGGGGGGGGTCAGGCTCCCTGCATGCGTGCTATCATAATTATGATAGCTGCGAAAGGAGGTAGGATGCAGTCTGTTAGGCCGGTGAGCGATTTGCGGAACAAGTTCTCCGAGATTTCTAAAGACGTCCACGAGAGCGGTCGGCCCGTTATTCTTACGCGCAACGGTCATGGCGACATGGTCGTCATGAGCATGGAGTCCTTTGAAGAGCTGAGCTTTCACTCTGAGGTGCTTGCGGCGCTTCGCGAGGCCGAGCGCGAGGCGGCGCTCACCGATGAGCGCTTCTCGCTTGACGAGGTTCTCGCCGAGGCTCGCGCTGCCACCGCGAGTACGTCGGGGGCCGCTCGTGTATAGAGTCGAGATTCTTCCCATCGCTCGCCGGGACTTGGTGGATGTGGCCCTATATATTGCGCAGAAGCTCAAGAACCCCGACGCAGCGGAGAAGTTCCTCAATCAGTTTGAGAGCAGGATCTCATCGCTTTCCTCGATGCCGTATCGCCGTAGGTCCTACGTGCCGCTTGCTTCCCTTGAGCACGAATATCGCGCTGTTGACGTGGGAAACTATCTGGCGTTCTATTGGGTCGAGGAGGAGCCGGAGCAGGTTGTGACCATCGCGCGCGTGCTCTTTGTCCGGTCAAACTATGCGCGGACGCTCGGGGCAGAGGGGTGACGAGGGAGTTTCCTGCCTCGCTGCTACTCCATCGTGTGCGTGGAGAAGATCGGCTCGTCCTCCCACCAGACGACGTCGTCCCCCGGCGCCTCCAAGGTGGCCCGCACGTCAATGAGCCGCTGGTTGGAGGAGCCGCGGAAGCGCAGGGTGATGTCGTGGAGCTCCTGCACGAAGGGCCCGTCCACGAGCACGTCGAGCGTGTCGAGCAGGCGGTCGGTCACGTCCCCGAGGTTCCAGGCGCCGCCGGGAGCCAGCTGGTCCCACGTGTGGCCCGAGAAGAGCCAGATGGACTTGCTCCTCCCAAAGCGCTCGCGCACCGCCTCCAGGAAGCCGACGAGCCCCTGCTGGTTCTCGGGCTCCATCGGCTCGCCGCCCAGAATGGTGAGGCCGTCCACGTACGGCACGTCCATCGAGTCCATGATCTTCTTGGCAACCTCGTCCGTGAAGGGCTCGCCGGCGTTGAAGTCCCACGCCTCCTCGTTGAAGCAGTTGGGGCAGTGCAGGCGGCACCCGGAGACAAAGAGGGTCGTGCGCACCCCCACGCCGTTGGCGATGTCGCAGTACTTGATGTTTGCGTAGTTCATGGGTGCTAGCCTTCCAGCTTGAAGGGGCGGTACTGGGCGTGGTCCGCCTTATATTCTTTCACGTGATCGATGCGCCCGCGCCCGTCAAAGTGAATGCGGGAGATTCCGTCAAACGTGTAGCTCTCGTCCTCGATAGCGGAGAACGTCCACGAGATGAACAGCGTGCGAGCGTCCTGTCCGCGCTCGACGGCATGGATCTCCCACGACGTGACCGTCTGGCGCACGAGCATGTCCTCAATCCAGTGGTGCAGCTCCTCAAGTCCCTCATATACCGGCCCGTAGCACTCCTCATACACACAGTCCGGCGAGAAGAGCTCGTCAAAGCGAGAGAAGTCCCGTCGCACCCACATGGAGAAGTACTCGGCTATCGTCATATTGTGAGCATCGGCCGCCAGCTTCTCGGCGCCGGGCTCAGGCATGGGATGTCGTTCCAGAAATTGCTCCACAGGCGATGGGACGCTGGGCGAGAAAATCGTGTTCTCGGGGATGAGCTGGCAGAACAGCTCAACGACGCTGCGATCAACGAGGTCCGGGAGAAGACTGTCGTCTTTTGGATCAAAGAGGTGCTCGTGGTGGGCGATTCGGTTTCGGCAGAGGCCTATGGAGCGAATCGCCGAGTCGAGCGTGGCTCGGTTTGTGCCGGCGGGCCAGGCATGGTGCAAGTAGGGAATCCAGAGCGCTCGCTCGTGAGCCTTGTCAGTTAGGTGTGCCCAAAAGCCAAGGGAAAGGTTTGCGATTGTTGAGTCTGGGCTGAGTTTGCCCCTATGTCCGTGACTTGCCTCTGCGATTAGGTTTCGATTAAGGGCGTTTGCGTCAAAGGAGGCACCCGCTCGAGTGTGACGAGGTATATGGATGTTGACAGGGGAGCTTGGGTCAAAAAGCCAATGCTCATCGCGGTTCCATCGCTCCCTTATGACATGGTCATAGGCGTTTCGAAGAGCAACCTCAAAGTAGCCGATGTCCCTCAAGAGGACGAGACCAAGGTCGGTATTCCATTCATAGAGGCGCATCGCCTCGTCCATGTTGCCATGGCACCGCTTGAGATATGTTCCCAGCCGTGGCTTGGAGAGCCAGTTTTCAACCCACGTGCTGTCATCAAGATTGCCGACCGTCGATTGATCCATTGCCCTCCTTCCCGACCGATAGGTACGAAAATGCCCCGGTGACATGGAAACCAGCGGTCAGCACGGGGCTTGCAGGCTCAGTATACCACCTTCACACCGAGAAGAACCGAAGGGCCGCGGCCGGGTCTAGGCCCGCGCACTGCACCCCGAAAAGACTCGCGGCGGACCCCAGGAGCTGAGGTCCGCCGCGAGTTCTTGCGCAGCAAGCTGTCTGAGCGCCGGACCTCAGCTCCTGGGGTCCGCGGAAAGCCCTACAGGTGCAGCACGCGGTCCTTGATCTCCTCGGTGCGCCCCTGGTTCCAGAACTGGGTGCCGATGTAGCCGCAGGTACGCCGCGCGACGTTCATCTTGGACTGGTCGCGGTTGCCGCAGTGCGGGCACTCCCAGACGAGCTTGCCGTCATCCTCCACGATCTGGATCTCCCCATCGAAGCCGCAGACCTGGCAGTAGTCGCTCTTGGTGTTGAGCTCGGCGTACATAATGTGGTCGTAGATGTACTGCATGACGGAGATGACGGCCTCGAGGTTGTCCTGCATGTTGGGAACCTCGACGTAGGAGATGGCGCCGCCGGGGGAGAGGCGCTGGAACTCGGACTCAAAGCGCAGCTTGGTGAAGGCGTCAATCTCCTCGGTCACGTGGACGTGGTAGCTGTTGGTGATGTAGCCCTTGTCCGTGATGCCCGGGATGATGCCAAAGCGGCGCTGCAGGCACTTGGCAAACTTGTAGGTGGTGGACTCGAGCGGCGTGCCGTAGAGCGAGTAGTCGATGTTCTCGGCGGCCTTCCACTCGGCGCACTTGTCGTTCATGCGCTGCATGACGGCGAGGGCAAACGGCGTGGCCTCCTTGTCGGTGTGGCTGTGACCGGTCATGGCCTTGACGCACTCGTAGAGGCCCGCGTAGCCGAGGGAGATGGTGGAGTAGCCGCCGTAGAGGAGCTTGTCGATCTTCTCGCCCTTCTTGAGGCGCGCGAGGGCGCCGTACTGCCAGAGGATCGGCGCGGCGTCCGAGGTGGTGCCGAGCAGGCGCTCGTGGCGGCAGCGCAGGCCGCGGTGGCAGAGCTCCAGGCGCTCGTCGAAGATCTTCCAGAACTCGTCCATGCTGCGGTTGGCGGAGAGCGCCACGTCCACGAGGTTGATGGTCACGACGCCCTGGTTGAAGCGGCCGTAGTACTTGGGCTTGCCGGGCTCGTAGTTGCCTGCGTTGGCCACGTTGTCAAAGCCGTTGCCCGAGCGGTCCGGCGTGAGGAAGGAGCGGCAGCCCATGCAGGTGTAGCAGTCGCCGTTGCCCTCGGTCTCGCCCTTGGAGAGCTTGTACTCCTTCATCTTCTTCTCGGAGATGTAGTCCGGCACCATGCGCTTGGCCGTGCACTTGGCGGCGAGCTTGGTGAGGTAGAAGTACGGGGTGCCCTCGCGGACGTTGTCCTCCTCGAGCACGTAGATGAGCTTGGGGAAGGCGGGGGTGATCCAGACGCCAGCCTCGTTCTTGACGCCCTGGTAGCGCTGCTTGAGCATCTCCTCGATGCACAGGGCCAGGTCGGCCTTCTCCTGCTCGTTCTTGGCCTCGTTGAGGTACATGAAGACCGTGATGAACGGCGCCTGGCCGTTGGTGGTCATGAGGGTGACGACCTGGTACTGGATGGTCTGGACGCCGCGGGAGACCTCCTCGCGCAGGCGCTTCTCCACGATCTCGGCGATCTTGGCCTCGCCGGGGTGAGCGTCGATGACCTCCATCTCGGCCTCCACCTGACGGCGGATCTTCTTGCGGGAGACGTCCACAAAGGGGGCGAGGTGCGTGAGCGAGATGGACTGGCCGCCGTACTGGCAGGAGGCCACCTGGGCGATGATCTGCGTGGCGATGTTGCAGGCGGTGGAGAAG
>DXAB01000191.1 GCA_019117265.1 Candidatus Olsenella pullicola | reverse complement strand
CGTCGCGCTCCTCTTCGCTCGCGGTGTAGTGGTGCGTGCACGAGAGGGCGTAGGGGTTGAACAGGCGGTGGAGCTCCACGCCCTTGTCGTCGTCGGAGTACCAGCCCACGCCCTCCTGGCGCCAGCCGATCACCGCGAGCCTGTCGTACTCCTCCCTGTCGGTGGTGTAGTGGTGGTCGCCCTGGGGCGCGTAGGGGTTGTAGAGGCGGTAGACGGGGGTGCCCGACTTTGTCGGCGCGACCCAGCCCTCGCCCTCCCTGGTCCAGCCGAGCTTGGCCAGCGCGTCGCGCTCCTCGGCGCTCGCGGTGTAGAGGTGCTCCCCGCTCCACTGGTTGTAGAGGCGGTACATCACCTGCGTGTCCGCCGCGCGCGCCACGCCCGGGCCGGCGAGCGCCGCCACGACGGCAAACGCCACCGCGAGCAGCGCGGCAAGTCTCCTGCGTCTCATGGGTCTCCCTTCTCTCTGGGTTTCTTGCGCGTAGCCTCCACGCTAGGGGAAGGTAAGCGGCGCGCGGCGGCCACCGTCAAAAACGGGCCCTCCGGCGTCACTTTCGCCGCACGGGGAGGCCGGGCGGCGCGGCGGGCGGGCTTTGCCCTCGAAGCCGCCACGCCCGCCGCACCTCACTCCCCCAGCGGCAGCACCACGCTCGTGGTCCATACGCCGTCCTGCCCCGAGGCCACAACGCTCCCGTCGCGTCGGCGAGCGAGCGTCCTCAGAATGGAGAGCCCCCAGCCGTGCAGCGGCGCGCCGTCCTTCTCGCCGCCGGAGGTCGCGCGCCGCGAGACCCCCTCGTCATAGGGATTGGTCGCGCGCACCACCAGATGCCCCGCACGCACGCTCGCGCGCAGCATCACCCAGCGTCGGCTCTCGTCGCTCAGCTCCGCGCTCGCCGCGAGCGCGTTGTCCAGCACGTTGGCAAAGACCGCGCAGAGCTCCACGTCGGGGACGTCGCAGCTCCCAGGAACGCTGACCAGCACGTCGAGCCGCACGCCCCGGGCGCGGGCCTCCGTCACCTTTGACGCCACGAGCGCGTCCACGCTCGCGTTCTCGCAGAACCGCTCGTCAACCGGGGCCACGACCTCGGACATCCGCCTCAGCCCCGAGCGCGCCGCGTCCGTGTTGCCCGCATCGAGCGCGCGCCCCACGTCGTCAAGTCCCGTCGCAAGGCTCTCCCGCAGGCGCGCGAGGGAGTCCCCGCTCGCACGAAGCTCCTCCAGCGCCTCCCGGCACTTCTCGGCACGCTCCCTAAGAAGTGCCTCCCGCGCCCGCTGGGCCTCCAGCTGCTCGGAGCGCTCGAGCATCCTGAGCAGCCACGGGTCAATCAGAGCGCAGGCCACGCCAGTGCAGGAGATCGCGAACAGGCCGTCCGCCCCCAGGCCAAACCGGCCGACCGACCATAGCGCATACGCAACCAGCACCAGCTGGCTCATCGGATACCCCACGCGCGCCAGGAGCCGCCGGACGGGGAGCCCCTTGGAGGCCAGCCAAAACCGCACGGAGACAGCGCCGAGAAGCATTAGAGACAGCACCGACGCCGCGTACGCCGCCGTCAGCATGCCCGCTCCCCGCCCGAGGTCGCACCCTGCGGTCCCGTCCCCTCCTCGGCGCGCAGGCGACCCGCCACGTCGTGCGCGTACGCGCCCGCCCGGTCGGTCTCACCGCGCTCGAGCAGCGCATCCATAACCTGAAGATGATTGCGCAGGTCATGGCGCAGGCGCGCCGTCTGGGCGTTCATCTCGCTTTGCCGGGACATCTCCGCGAGATACCCCTCAAGGCGAAGCTCCGCCTCGTCCGCCGCGTCCATGGACTCGCTCACCTGCTCCGCCCTGCTGGAGTCCCGCACGAGCAGCACGTCAACAGCCACCATCATGGCGCTCAGCGGCAGGAGCCCCACGAAGAAGCCCGTCGTGTCATCAAGGCTCAGGAGGCAGAAGAACATGAGGACGTATATGAAGACCATCTGCAGCGCAAAGAGCCCAACATATGGGGCCAGGCTTCCCATCGGGCGCTTGGATGCATGCTCGCCGCGCGCCCGATCGAGCAGCCATCGCATCCCCAGGCCCAGGCACCACATGATCACGCACCACTGGGCGTTGGCGAGAAGCCAGGCAATCAGGTGGTCGGGGATCTGCGCGTTCCCAATCGGAGCGCCGCCCGTCATGAACTCCCAGACAGCCGCGCCAGTTGCCTCGCAGACGAACCTCGCCACAAAAATGAGCATGACGCCCAGGATGCGGAGCCTGACCTCGCAGGTCCAGAAGAGCATCGGGAGCACGAGGAGCTCGAGCAGGCCCACAAGCAGGCGCGACCAAAAGAAGTAGTCGCGCACAAACGCCACGGAGGCAACGAGGAAGCAGAGAAACAGAAAGAGAGCGCGCCGGCGCATGGGCAGGATGCGACTTGCGACCACATCCGCCACCATGGAGTTGATCACGGCGTTGACGTTGAGAAGAGCGAGCATGACGCCCGCGGGAAGGCCTTCCAGGACACCCATGCGCGTCCTAGAGGCCCTGGAGAAACTCGAGCAGGGCGTCTTGCGTCGCGCGCCTCCGGCTCTGGCTCACGGGCACGACGTCACCCGTCGAAAGAACGAGCTCTCCGGTACGGTGGCCCGAGACAAAGGCGATGTTCACGAGAAAGCTCTTATGGCAGCGCACGAATGCGCCGTCAAGCCTCTTCTCGTAGTCCCCGAGCTTGCCGTAGGCCTCCACCACCTCATCTGCGAGGTGAATCCTCACCACGCGACGGTTGCTCTCAAGGTAGACGATCTCATCCGGGCGCACGAGGCGCTCGCTGGCACCCATGCGCACCACAAGCGACCTCGGGACCCTTCTCCGCAGTCGCTCCAACACGCGGCCGAGGGCAAACTCCATCTCAGAGCGGTCCACGGGCTTGAGCAGAAAGCAGGCGTGGTCGGTCTCGTACGCGCGGGTGTGGAATCCCTCGTAGCCCGTCACGTAGACCACCTCGGGATCTGCGCCCAGCGCCCGCACGCGCTTGACCAGGTCTATGGCCGTCCGATGCTCCCCCTCGCCCTTCTCGGCAGTGAGAGCGGGCTCGCCCAAGACGATGTCAGCCACCAGAAGCTCGGGCGAGAAGCCCTGGATCAGGCACTCAACGAGCGCATCCGGGCCGGCGCAGCGCTCCACGCAGGCCCCCTCGTCGGCAAGGCAGTCCTCCACCATGGACGCAAGCAGCTCGAGCTGGACCGGGTCGTCCTCGATCACCGCAACGTCGAGCATGGCAGAACACCCCCCTCCCTCAAGCATCACTCCCGTTACTATACTTGAGGGAGGGTCAAGCGAGACGAGACTTTGCGCACCCGGTTCCATTGCGACGGTCAGGGGCAGGCGCGGCTTCGGCGCCCGGGCACGCGGCGGACACCGACGGCCGAAAGCGCCCAAACCGTCTCGCTCAGTTTCTGACCAAGCCCGACCCCACGAGCGTCCGCACCTGCGTGCGCACAATCGAGGTGAGGTGGCAGCCGAAGATGCTCTCATCGTCACGTTGGACCTCCACGCGATAGCTTGCCACCGTGGAGTCGGCGATGCCGTCGGAATAGGTGACCTCGGCGTCAAAGGTCACGGAGTCCCCGCTCGTCTGCCAGTTGCTCGTCTTGATGTTTCGGCCAAACGGGCCGTCCGCCATGCCCATCCTCCAGCCGTCCCCAACGTAGGTAAGGTACGTCCCACTGAACTGGCTGAGATCGCTTGGGCAGCTGCCGTAGATCGAGGAGATAATCTGCCGGCCGGTCTCTGACGGCACAAAGAAGTTCACAAAGTTGTCGAGCTTAGCGTAAACGAGTCCGTAGGCATTATTGGGATAGCTGAGCGTCTCGTGTTCGCTGGCAAACGTCTTGTAGATCATTGAGAAGATGAACTCCTCGTCAAGCCCCGCGTCCTGCCCCGGGGAGCGCATGACGTTGACGTCTGCCGTGCTGTTCTCGTCGTAGCCCGGAATCCATGCCGTGTAGAGCAGCACCAGGTCCTCTGCGGCGGTCCGGTTGAAGCCGCTCTTGTCGATCTCCCAGTCAAAGCCCTGCGCGGTGTTTCCCGTACCGATGCCATGCCAGGCAACGCCCTCGTAGCTCCAGCCTAGGGCGATGAGGGAGCTGCACTCGTCAAGGTTTGCGGTGTAGTGGTGCGCGCTCATCGCAGTGTAGGGGTTGAAGAGGCGCTGCAGCGGCATGCCCTTCTCGTCATCCGAGTACCAGGCGATGCCCTCCCCTTCCCAGCCTATGGCCTGGAGCTGGTTGTACTCTTGCTCGCTGGTGGTGTAATGATGGTCGCCCCCCGGAGCGTAGGGGTTATAGAGGCGCCAGACGGGAGTCTGGGACTTGGTGGGAGCCGTCCACGCCACCCCCTCAGCGCGCCAACCACAGGAAGGCAGAAGGCCGTACTCTTCTTCACTGGCGGTGTAGAGGTGCTCCCCAGTCCACGGGTTGTAGAGTCTATACATCGCCGCGGACTCGACGGCGCTTGCCACGGAGGGCGCGGCAAGGAAGACGAGAAGTGCCATGAGCGCGCTCAGGGCGCACGGTCTCCACGCTGGTTTCATAGGGGCCTCCTGTCATGGACGGCATTACGGGGCTGACCATAACCCAAGAAGCGCCGAACGGCACCGAAGCGCAACAACTAACCGCGCCCTTGTCAAAACTAACGTGCGAGGCCGACGGGCGGAAATCTGGACGGAGCGGTAACGCCCAGTATGCAGCCCGTTCGGCCAAGCATACGATTTCAAACCACGTAAACCGCCCGAGGGGTAAAGGCGACCGCTCGCGGAGTTTCTTGGCACCGCATCCAACACGGCACCATGCGTCACCTTGGCATGCAGGCAGCGGGAAGATAACGGTCAGGCAGGCATCCGCAGGCGCTGATACCCTCCTTTGCACATCGATCGAGGGAGGAGCGGCATGAGAAGATGCGCAACAACCGTCAAGGACGTCCTCGACCAGGCACGGGCGCCCTACTCACACATGGACGAGAGGGACGCTGAGCTCTTCTACTCCACCATGAACGCCCTTCTCGTCTATGCCAACGATCGGCTGGGCGTTGTTGACCCCGCGCTGGTCCACGAGCGGCAGGAGAACCCCACCATGCTCTACACGCAGGGAGGCCGCATTGCCGAGGCGCTCTGGCGCCACCGGGCCCTCGTGGGCGACTTTGTGCGCGAGAACCCCGCGGGGCTCTCAGACGAGGCTCTTGCCTGCGCGCTTCCCTGGCGCCATGCCCTGCGCGACATGTTCACCTGCGTGGACGCCAACGAGGACCGCGTTGTTGTCATGAACCGTGACCGGCTCTTTGTGGTGGGCGCGATGCAGGACCCCGCAGACAGCCACGTTCACCACGTCCCGTCACTCCAGCTTCTGGTGCTGTTGCCCTTCAAGGGAGGCATCGTCACGGATGGAAAGACGCTCCATCTCTCTCCGCGGCCCCGGCCCGAGGCGCTCCCGCTCATTGCCGAGCAGCTGAGGGACCTCTGCGCGCGCCCGCTCGTGGAGAGCTCCGAGCAGCTCCTTGACTACGCACGAGACATTCCGGACGCCGAGAACCGCGTGTCGCCACGCTTTCAGAAGACCGTTGACCGGGCCTTCTCGCTGGGGCTTCTTGCCTAGAAAGGGCGACGGCACCCTCCGTTGGTCAAGAGGGCGCCGCCGCAAACAGGTTGTCAGGAGTTGAAGACGTGCGCGTCAAGCCGCTCGAAGGCCTCCCGCATGCGCGAGAGCGGCAGAGCGAGGTTCATCCGGATGTGGCAGGGGCCGTTGAACGCGCGGCCGTCCTGCCAGTAGACGCCAACGCGCCACCCCTCATGCAGCACCCACTCGACGTCACGCCCGTTCTTCTCGCACCACTGCGTGCAGTCGAGGAAAAGCATGTAGGTGCCCTGGGGCCTGAAGACGTCAACGCCGTCAAGGTGCCCTGCGATGAAGTCGCACGCCCAGTCAACGTTGCTGGCGATGACCTGGTTGAGCTCGTCGGCCCAGGCCTGGCCCTCCGCGGAGTACGCGCCGATGAGCGCGTGCTGCGAGAGGACGTTCATCGAGTTGTAGTGCGTCTTCTTGCCGCGCGCTGTCACGCGGTCGCGCAGGTAGTCGCTGTAGATGACGTGATAGCTGCCAATGAGCCCGGCGAGGTTGAAGGTCTTGCTCGGCGCGTAGAGCGCCACGGTGCGCATGCGCGCGTCCTCGGAGACGGACTGGGTGGGAACGTGCGTGATGCCGGGTCGGATGATGTCGGACCAGATCTCGTCCGAGATGACAACGCAGTCGTACTTCTCGTACAGCGCCATCGCGCGCTCGATCTCCCAGCGCTCCCACACGCGCCCGCAGGGGTTGTGCGGCGAGCAGAAGATGGCCACGTGGATGTGCTCGTCGGCGAGGCGGCGCTCCATGTCCTCGTAGTCCATGCGCCAGACGCCCGCCTCGTCGCGCACGAGCGGCGAGTGGACGATTCTAAAGCCGTTGTCCTCGAGGCTGTGCGTGAAGCCCACGTAGGTGGGGCTGTGCACGAGCACCGGGTCCCCCGGCGCCGCAAAGGCGTGAAGCGTGGACACCACGCCGCCGAGCACGCCGTTCTGATAGCCAATGTGGCGCGGCTCGAGGTCCGTCACGCCCTTGCGCGTGCGATGCCAGTCAATGATGGCCTGGTAGTAGGCATCGCTTGCGTTGAAGTAGCCAAACGTCGGGTACTGCAGGCGCTCCTGAATGGCGCGCGTGATCGAGGGGGCCACGGGGAAGTTCATATCTGCGACCCACATGGGAATGGGGTCAAAGCCCGCGTCCGGCGCAGGGTAGCCGGAGCCGGGAGCCCCGATGGCGTCCACGGCGATGGCGTCGTGGCCGGCTCGGTCGAGAATCGAGGTGAAGTCGTAGGTCATGGGCGTCCCTTCGTCGAGGTTTCCGGGTGATAGGATACCGCTCGGTCACCGCGCGGGGACTCAAGGCGACACTTCTCACGCCCAAAACGTCGGGATGCGCCCACGATAAGAGCGCGGGGACGCGGGCCGACACTTTCACGAGAAGAAGCGTCGGCCCGCGTCCCCAAACAGGAGCAAGGTATCATGCGCCCGGAGCGCCTAGCCCAGGGCCTCCACAATCTTGTCGCCCATCGCGGCGGTGCCGAGCACCTTGTCCGCGGGCGTGCTCTCATCGGCAATGTCTACGGTGCGCCAGCCCTCATCGAGCACGCGCGTGACCGCGGCTGCCAGCTCGTCGGCGGCGGCGTCCATGCCAAAGCTGTAGCGCAGCATGAGCTCAACGGAAAGGACCTGCGCGATCGGGTTGGCAATCCCTTGCCCCGCAATGTCCGGCGCGGACCCGTGGCTCGGCTCGTAGAGGGCCGTGCCGTCGCCCAGGCTCGCGGAGGCGAGCATGCCAAGGGAGCCCGTGAGCATGGAGGCCTCGTCGGAGAGGATGTCGCCGAAGGTGTTCTCGGTCACGAGCACGTCAAACTGGCGCGGGTTGGCAACGAGCTGCATGGCCGCGTTGTCCACGTACATGTCCTCGAGCGTGACGTCCGGGTACTCGGCGGCAACGTTGTGCGCAACCTCGCGCCACATGCGAGAGGTGTCGAGCACGTTGGCCTTGTCCACGGAGTGCACCACGCCCCTGCGGCGGCGCGCCGCGTCAAAGGCCCAGCGCACCACGCGGTCTACCTCGTACTCGGAGTACTCCAGGATGTCGCGCGCGTACTCGCCGCGGGTGCCGCCCACGCCGGCGCCCTCCACGCCCATCATGCGCTCGTGGCCACCAAAGTAGAGGCCGCCCGTGAGCTCGCGGACGATCACCAGGTCAACGCCCGTAAGCACCTCGCGCTTGAGCGTGGAGGCATCGATCAGCGCATCGAACATGCGCACCGGGCGCAGGTTGAGGTAGAGCCCCAGCTCCTTGCGGATGGCAAGAAGCCCCTGCTCGGGGCGCACGGCCCCCACGCGCGTGTCGGTCCACTTGGGACCGCCCACGGCGGCGAGAAGAACCGCGTCGGCCGCCCGCGCGGCCTCGAGCGTGGCGTCCGGCAGCGCGCTCACGGGACCGCCCGCCGCCTCGGTGGCGTCGATGGCCGCGCCGCCGATGAGCTGGTCCTCGCAGACGAACTCGACGTCGTACTTCTCGCCCAGCGCGACGAGCACCTTCTTGGCCTCGGCGATGATCTCCGGGCCAATACCGTCGCCCGGAAGCGTGCAGATGCGATACGTCTTGGAAGCCATTACTCGGCGCCGCCCTTCTCGGCCATGACGCGCTTGGTGCGCGCGACCAGGCCGCCGTCGTTGATGATCTCCTGGATGAACGGCGGGAACGGCTGCGCGTGGAACGTGGCGCCCGTCGTCTCGTTGGTGATGGTGCCGGTATCCGCGTCAACGGAGACGACGTCACCCTCGGAGATGGCGTCGACGGCCTCCGGGCACTCGAGGATGGGCAGGCCCATGTTGATGGAGTTGCGGTAGAAGATGCGCGCAAAGCTCTTGGCAATCACGCAGGAGACGCCGGCGGCCTTGATGGCTACGGGAGCGTGCTCGCGGGAGGAGCCGCAACCAAAGTTCTCCTCGGCAACCACGATGTCGCCCGGGGTCACGCGACTCACGAACGTGGGATCGAGGTCCTCGAGGCAGTGCTTGGCGAGCTCGGCCGGGTCGGAGGTGTTGAGGTAGCGCGCCGGGATGATGACGTCGGTGTCGATGTCGCGCCCGTAGCGGAAGACGGTTCCCTTGAACTGCATCGTTGTCCTTTCTGCCAGGTGCCCGGGTCGTGGGGCATGCCCCGTGCTCAAACAGTTGCTTCGCAAAACTGCGCGCGAGACATGCCCCACGACCCTGCGCAGCCGAGAAGAACGTGCTGTTGGGGAGAAACCGTCTGACGCGGGTCGCGTCATGCGGGCCTCCACCTAGATGATCTAGTTGTGGCTCATTCTAGCTAGGGAGGTGTCTGGCGGACGCGGGTGGCCGGAGCTATTCTTCGAGCCTTAACGTAAGGCCTCCTCCACAGGGCGCCCCCGGCATCGGGGGGTGCCGGGGGCGTGGGAGATTGCGATTTGGACCCTAGGTGCCTAGCAGTAGTACTCCATCGGGTACGTGAGGTAGGCGTTGGGCTCGAGCTGGTCCGCGGTGACGTAGCCGCACGGAGCCGCGAGCAGCTGCGGGATGCGGTTCACGATCGTGGCGCAGGTGTGCTCGACCGTCGCGGGCTTGACCACGTGGAACTCGGTGTCGGGCTCGCCGGAGATCCACCAGTCGCACATGTCGCCATCGTCGGGGCCGTAGACCTTGCCGATGGTCTCCTCCTCCACGGTGATGCCCTGCATGGTCTCGGCCGTGACCACGGCGGACATGCCGAGGCAGCGCCCGGCCTCGATGGCCTTGCCGAGGGTCTCGGAGTAGGTGTCCGTCTCGGCGACGTACGGGACGTGCCGCTGCTCGATGGACTTGATCGTGAGGCCGAGCTTGTTGCAGATGGCCTCGACGGAGTTCCACGCGTAGGACGGCTCGAACTCCGCCGGGTGCGCGATCTTGGCCTCAAACTCCTCGGGCGTGAGGTCGCAACCGTGGGCGTTGGCGAGCGCCAGGCCGTACTCGTCAACGTTGTAGCTAAAGGCGCCCTTGATCTTATCAACGCGGTTGATGCCACCTGCCACGAGCGCGACCATGTTAATCCAGTAGATGTCCTGCATGCCGCTGCCGGTGATGGTGCAGCCGGTCTCCTTGGCCAGTGCGTCCAGCCGGTTGATCTGGGCGGCGGAGGTGGTCCAGGGAT
>DXAB01000190.1 GCA_019117265.1 Candidatus Olsenella pullicola | reverse complement strand
GCCTGGTGATCAACTCCATGGGCGACGCCGCGTGCCGCCCCGCCTATCGCGACAAGGTCCGTGCCTTCATCCTGGACCACGCGGATGAGATGTGCGAGGACTGCCTCGAGCGCGCTCAGATCAACCCCCTCCGCGCATTCGACTGCAAGAACGACCGCTGCCGCGAGGTCATGAAGGGCGCCCCGCTCGCCCCGGACAACCTCTGCGAGGAGTGTGCCGAGCACTACGCCGCCGTCAAGCGCTACCTTGACGCCGCGGGCGTCTCCTACGTGGAGGACCCCACCCTCGTGCGCGGGCTCGACTACTACACCCGCACGGTCTTCGAGGTCGAGGCCGTGGGCGCGGGCGTGGGCGCCATCGGCGGCGGCGGCCGCTACGACGGCCTCATGGAGCTCGAGGGCGGCAAGCCCACGCCCGGCCTGGGCTTTGCTGTGGGGTTCGAGCGCATCGCACTTGCGCTGGCAGCCCAGGGCGTGGAGATGGGCGGCGCCGATCCGGAGTGCGTCTACGTTGCCTCCACCGGCGGCGAGGCCGAGCGCGCGGCGGCTTTCGAGGCGTGCCTCGCGCTGCGCGCCGCGGGCGTGCGCACCGAGGCCGACTACCAGGGTCGCTCGCTCAAGAGCCAGTTCAAGCAGGCCGACAAGCTCCGCGCGCAGCTCTGCGTGATCATCGGCGGCGACGAGGTGGCGACCGGCGCGGCAACCCTTCGCGACATGGGGACCCACGAGCAGGTGCAGGTGCCGGCCGCGGAGCTCGTGGACGCGGTTCTCGCCCGCCTGGAGTAGGGGCCTCTCGGCACGGCGCCTGATAGGTCAACCTGTCACGCTATGGGAGGTTTTGCGCTCGCAAGGCCTCCAGCGTTTTTCTTCAGGCGTTTCCGGGAGGTGCTTTGCGGGTTTTGGGCAAAACCCTTTATATTGCGAGCCGCGTGGTCGGGTTTTTGCCAGCGTTTGCCCAGATAGCGCACGCGAGAAGGTCCCCGAGACACTCGACTGCATCAAAGATTTTGCCCAAAACTGGCAGCGGAGGACACGGCGATCTGGGTACCAGCCAAAGACCACGCTGTCACCCTGTGCGTGGCTCCAGTGCCCCCTCCGGGCAACGAGCGGCTCCGCAAACCCGGGGTGTGGTACCGTCGTGCACATGGACGAGCTGCGCATCATATACGAGGACGAGGTTCTTCTCGCCTGCGACAAGCCCGCGGGGATGCTCGTGCACTCCGACGGCACGCCCTCCCGCACGCTCACGGATGCCGTGGCCGAGCACCTGGCCGCAGCCGGTCGCCCGGACGTGCGTCCGCAGGCGGTGCAGCGCCTTGACGTGGAAACCACGGGCCTCACGCTCTTCTCTCTGGACAAGGCAACGCAGGGCGCGCTTGACGCCCAGGTGGCGGGCCACGGCATGCGCAAGCGCTACCTCGCCGTGGTGGCGGGACGCTTCCCCTGGGCAAACCGGGTCGTCAGTGTGCCCATCGGACGTGACCGCCACGATGCGCGGCGCATGCGCGTCTGTCGCCCGGGGCAGGGCAAGTCGGCGGAAACGCGCGTCACGAGGCTTTCCGAGAAGGGCGGCCGCTCGCTGCTTTTGGTTGAGCTCGTGACGGGGCGGCGCCACCAGATTCGCGTGCACCTGGCCTCCCTGGGCTTCCCCCTGGTGGGAGACGCCCTCTACGGCGGGGCGAGAAGCGCCTCGGGCCTTCTGCTCCACGCCTGGAGCGAGGACGTCATCCACCCCGTGAGCGGCGAGCGCCTGCACCTTGAGACCGCGTGGCCTGAGCGCCTCTGGCCGGAGCGCCCGGCGGGAGCGTGAAGAACGCACCCCTCGCGTACCCCGACCTGTGCGATACTAGATGTTCAGAGGGGAGCGCTTCTGAGGGGGAGCGCCGCACGTATGAGACCAACCCAGGAGAGGGGCACCGATGGCAGATACCATGCGTGGCGTCTACACCAACCTGACCGAGATCCGCCGCAACGTCTTTTCCAACGTCGCCAAGATCGCCTACGACATGAAGGAAGACGACGAGAAGACCACGCGCCGCAAGATTCGCGACCTCCCGTACGAGATCATCCCCGGTGACGTGGCAACCTACCGCGAGTCCGTCTTCCTGGAGCGCGCGATCGTCGAGCAGCGCATCCGCCTGGCCATGGGCCTGCCGCTGCAGGGCGTGGACAAGCGCGAGAGCCTGACCGACGGCCTTGCTGACGCGGCAGTCCCCGAGACCTACTACGAGCCGCCCCTGATCAACGTCATCAAGTTTGCCTGCAACGCGTGCGCCGACAACACCTACCGCGTGACCGACGCCTGCCAGGGCTGCCTCGCGCACCCCTGCCGCGAGATCTGCCCCAAGGGCGCCATCTCGTTCAAGGACAAGAAGGCCTATATCGACCAGGAGAAGTGCATCCACTGCGGCATGTGCTTCAACACCTGCCCCTATCACGCCATCCAGCACCAGGTTCGCCCCTGCGCGGACGCCTGCGGCATGCACGCCATCGGCTCCGACGAGCACGGTCGCGCGCAGATCGACTACGAGAAGTGCGTCTCCTGCGGCCAGTGCCTCATCAACTGCCCGTTTGGCGCCATCGCCGACAAGAGCCAGATCTTCCAGGTCATCCAGGCCATCAACCGCGGCGACGAGGTCATCGCCGAGGTGGCACCGGCCTTCGTGGGCCAGTTCGGCGGCAAGGGCAACGTCGACAAGCTGCGCCAGGCCTTCACGATGCTCGGCTTCTCCGGCATGGAGGAGGTGGCCGTGGGCGCCGACCTCTGCACCGTCCAGGAAGCTGAGGACTTCATGGAGGAGGTGCCCGAGAAGATCCCGTTCATGGGAACCTCGTGCTGCCCGGCATGGTCGGTCATGGCCAAGACCGAGTTCCCGCAGCACGCCGAGTGCATCTCGATGGCGCTCACGCCCATGACGCTCACGGCGCGGCTGCTCCGCCAGCAGCACCCCAACGCCAAGATCGTCTTCGTGGGGCCGTGCTCGGCAAAGAAGCTCGAGGCCATGCGCAAGTCCGTTCGCTCCGAGGTGGACTTCGTGCTCACCTTCGAGGAGATGATGGGCATGATGAAGGCGCGCGGCATCGACGAGTACACCAAGCTCGCCGGCGAGGGCAGCTCCGACTTTGAGGTCGCCTCCGCTGACGGTCGCGGCTTCGCCGTTGCGGGCGGCGTCGCCAACGCCGTGGTCAACGCCATCAAGGTGATGGACCCCGAGCGCGAGGTCAACGTCGTCAACGCCGAGGGCCTCGAGAACTGCCGCAAGATGCTGAAGGACGCCGTCAAGGGCAAGTACCCCGGCTACCTGCTCGAGGGCATGGCCTGCCCGGGCGGCTGCGTGGCCGGTGCCGGCACGCTGCAGTCCATCAACAAGACCGCGGCGGCCGTCAAGCGCTACGCCAAGAAGTCCCCGCACGCCAACGCCACGGAAAACACCTTCCGCGACAAGATTCCCTCGCTCGAGCGCGAGGAGGACGGCAAGTAATCCCAGGGCGCCACGTCTGAGCCGTCGGGCGGCCCGGCCGGTCTTCTCCGGTCGGGCCGCCCTTCTCGGCACGGGCTCGCGGTGCGGATCGGAACGCTATCATGGTGGCCGTTCCCTGACCGCCTGCCCTCACGCTGGGAGACACATGCTCAAGGTAGACCGCGCGATCCTTCACGTCTTTGACTTCGACTCCGGCTCCACGTACCTCTCGGAGCGCCCGCTCGACCTCACCGTCCGCGCCACGCGCTCCTACGTGCAGCGCCACCTGCGCAAGATCTCGTCCAACGCGGAGAGCCGCCACGGCGAGTTCTCCGCAGACTCCGGCTTTGCCGTCGAGCTTCAGCGCTACCTGGCGGGGGAGCGCGAGTTCGTGGAGTTCTCCTGCGAGATCGCGCAGTGGTTCTGGGAGGAGCTCCGCCGTGCTGAGGACCTCGAGCAGTGCGACCTGCTCGTGGCGGACTTCTCCGACACGGACGCGGGCGCCGTGGACGCGCTCTCCACGGACGCCGAGGTCGACGCCGCCTTTGACGGCCCGGCGGGCAAGCGCTTCTTTGCCGTGGTGCTGCTGCCCCGCAAGCAGGCCTTCGTCCACGAGGTGGGCGGCGACGCCAACGACATCTCCCGCGTGGACGCCACGCTGCCCAACCCCTCGCAGAAGGTCGCGAGCTACGTGCTGGTTGACGCGCAGACCGGATCGATCGACTTTCACGACAAGGAGCGCGCCGTGGGCGGCGAGAAGGTCATGGTGATTCCCGAGCGCTTCCTGCAGTGCACGAGCAAGGCGTCGAGCCACGAGGTCATCGACGAGGTGAGCGTCATCGTGCGCGACGTTGCCGAGGAGTTTGGCCTCACGCCCGCCGTCGAGGTCGGCCGCGCAAAGGCGCTCGTCGCGCGCACCGCCGACGTTGAGGAGTCCTTCTCTCCCGTTGAGGTGGGACGCGCCGTGTTTGCCGAGAAGCCCGAGGTGGCGGAGCGCTTTGAGCAGCGCGTCGCCGAGGCGCGACTGCCCGAGGAGGCGCCTGTTCGCCGCGGCGTGGCAAACCGCCTCACCAAGAGCCACAAGATTCGCACGGATACCGGCGTCGAGATCACCTTCCCCTCCGAGCTTGCCGAGAAGCCCGGCTATCTGGACTTCTCCACGGACGCAGAGGGGCGCATCACCATCACCGTGGGCAACGTCGCCAAGATCGAGAACCGCTAGCGCCGCCCCGGGCGGTGACGGGGTGATGACGGGGGTGACAGGGTGACAAAGGTGACAGGGTAGATTGTCATCATCTTACCGATGATGACAATCTACCCTGTCACCTTTGTCACCCTGTCACCCCCGTCATCACCCCGTCACCGCTGCCGTCATCGCCCGGGGCGGCGCCCTTAGCCAGATGTTCATATCGTGGCCGCCTGGATTTGCTACTAAAATAGGAGGGCGTGTCATTTGCACCCCATTTGTACCCGAGGAGACTTCATGTCCCTGAAGCACGTGCCCATTGACGACGTTGTCGCGTCCCGTTCCGTCACGCGCCGCGACGCGCTGAGGCTTCTCATAGGCGCCGGCATCTGCGCCACCTTCTACCCCTCGGTCGCCCTCGCCACGTCCACCCAGGAAAAGCTCGACGCCGCGCAGCTCGACTACGAGGAGGCACAGGCCGAGCTCGAAGCGCTCGGGATGGAGGTCGAGGAGGCCGCCTCGGCCCTTGGCCAGACGTCCGCGCAGGTGAGCGATCTCTCCCAGCAGATCGACACCAAGCAGGGCGAGATCGACACCAAGCAGGGCGAGATTGACACAAAGCAGGGCGAGATCGACACAAAGCAGGGCGAGATCGAGCGCAAGCAGGACATCCTTGGCGAGCGCATGAGCTCGTCGTACAAGGCAGGCTCGAGCTCTACGCTCGACCTGATCTTCTCGTCCGCGACCATCGAGGAGCTGACGAGCAACATCTACTACCTCGACAAGGTCAGCCAGGCAGACGCCCAGATGATTGACGACGTCAAGACCCTCAAGGCCGAGCTCGAGGTCGAGAAGGCGGACCTTGAGGTCGAGAAGGAGAGCCTCGAGCAGGAGAAGAGTGCCCTCGAGACGGAGAAGGCCAATCTCGAGGTCCAGCGCAGCGAGCTTCAGGGCCTCCAGGCAACGCAGCTCTCCCAGCTCGAGGAGGTGCGCGCCCGCCAGGCCGCGTCAGAGGAGCTGGTGAGCAGCCTCTCCGACGAGGTCAAGGAGCTCATGGAGAAGCGTGACGCCGAGCTTCTCGCCGCTCAGCAGGCGGCAGAGGAGGCGCGCCGCCAGCAGGAGCTCCAGCAGGGCAGCACGTGGACCGGCGGCAACACCGCGGTCCTTGGGACGGGCTCGCTCTCCGACGTGGTGAATGCTGCGTACTCCACGCCGTCGCCGGGCTCCGGCCTGTGCGCCGCGTGGGTGTCCAACGTCTTCCGTCGCGCCGGGGTGGGCTCGTTCTACGGCAACGCGGACGACATGTTCTACTCGTGGTGCGGGCACCCGACCTCTGAGATTCAGCCGGGCATGATCGTGGCCACCCCGACCGTCCCGTACAGCTCGGCCGCCATCATCTATGGCCACGTGGGCATCTACGTGGGAGATGGCGTGGTGCGCGACAACGCGAGCGGCCGCCTTCGCACGACGAGCCTCTCCCAGTGGGTGAGCGACTACAGCGTCTCCGTTACCGTCCGGTGTGGCTGGCTCGGGGGCATTGCCCTCTCCTAGGAGCCGGGAAACCCAGCGCGGGCGGCGATCAGGTGCTTCGAGCGACCCTCGGCACCGGTCGCCGCCCTTTTGCGTCAACCGGCCCTTTAGGGGTACCACGGGCGTTTCCGTACAATGGGTCGGTTTCTCGCTCGTACCGTCCCATGGAGGATCACGTGTCGCACAGGCCCAAGGACACCCGCCCGAGCGCGCACAAGCAGCAGCGCCGCGCGCGGGGATTTGCCCTGATCGCCGTCTTTCTTCTCATCGTCCTTCTCGGCGCCGCGGGAGCGCTCGCCACGCTCGTCAACGCTCAGCAGGGGAGGGCGCCCCTTGCTGGCGATGGCGGGCCGGGGACCGTGCTTGACCGGATTGCCCCTCGCGAGCCGGAGGAGCCCGAGGATCCCCGTGCCGCCGACCTCGCCCTCGACCCAGGCAAGAAGACCGAGTGGAAGTTTGACGGCACGGGCAAGAAGACCGTCTACCTCACCTTTGACGACGGCCCCTCGGACAACACGCCGCGCGTCCTCGAGGTGCTCGACCGCTACGGCATCAAGGCGACCTTCTTCGTGACCGGTCATGAGCCGGACAAGGCGCCCTACATCAAGGACGCCTATGACAAGGGGCACTCCATCGGCCTGCACTCGATGACGCACAACTACGACCAGATCTACGTCTCTGAGGAGGCGTTCTTCTCTGATCTCGAGGCCGTGGGCAACATGGTCAAGGAGCAGATCGGCTATGTGCCCTACCTCACGCGTTTCCCGGGCGGGGCGTCCAACACGATCTCGGCCAACTACTGTGCGGGCATCATGACCTCGCTCGTTGAGGACGTGCAGGCGCGCGGCTACCAGTTCTACGACTGGAACGTGAGCTCCGCCGACGCCTCGGGCACCAACGTGGCGGTGGACACGCTCGTGCAGAGCTCGTGCGTGGAGGGCTACACCAACGTCATGCTGCTCTTCCACGACTCTAGCACCAAGGACACCACGCCCGACGCGCTGCCGCAGATCATCGAGTACTACCAGGAGCGCGGCTACGCGTTCGAGCCCGTCACCCGCGAGGCGTTTGTCTGCCACCACGACGTCAACAACTAGCCTTGCCATGGGGGCGGGAAGCGGACCGCACCCGCCGAGCGGGATGTCCCTGGCGAGAAAAGCCGAGTTTTGGGTTTTGAGGCCGCACGCGTTGCGAAGGTTGCCTCCACGCGATCTTTTCTCGTGGTTTTGGGGCAACTCTTTTATGTTGGTCGCCTGTCCGAGTGCCCTAACGGCCCCTTTGACGTAACACTGGGGACGTTTTCCCAGTTGGCGGCGACGAGAAACGCGCCCATGCGCCGCTTTGGATCCAACTCCATCAATTGTTTTGCCCAAAACCTCCCGTTGTGATTGGCGAGAAAAACGGGGCATCGACGTCTCCGCGCTCCCAACTGTCTTGTCACCTGTAAAGCAAGCTGTATACTGTCATGGTTTGCAAACGAGGGGAGCGGACATGCTGACAGAGGAGCTGCGTGCCGAGCTGGCGCGCCTCAAGGCCGAGCGGGACGCTGTTGTCCTGGCGCACTACTACGTGGACCCCGAGGTCCAGGAGCTTGCCGATCACGTGGGGGACTCCTTTGCCCTTGCCAAGCTCGCCGCAACGCTCACGTGCCGCACCCTGGTCTTTGCCGGCGTGAGCTTCATGGCGGAGAGCGCCAAGCTCCTCTCGCCGGAGAAGACCGTCCTTATGCCTGAGCCCACGGCCGACTGCCCGATGGCTCACATGGTGCGCCGCGAGACCGTGGACGCCGCGCGCGAGCGCTATGGCGACGAGCTTGCCGTGGCGTGCTACGTCAACTCCACGGCGGAGGTCAAGTCGTGGTCTGACGTCTGCGTGACCTCGTCAAACGCCATCAAGATCGTTCGGGCGCTCCCGCATGCAAACGTGCTCTTTGTGCCCGACCGCCATCTCGGCAGCTTTGTGGCCGAGCAGGTGCCCGAGAAGAACGTCATCCTGAACGACGGGTACTGCCCCATTCACCAAGACATCTCCGCCGACGAGGTCCGCACGCTCAAGGGGGCGCACCCGGGCGCCCCGGTGCTCGCGCACCCCGAGTGCGGCCCCGAGGCGATGGCGCTTGCGGACTTTGCCGGCTCAACCTCGCAGATCATTGAGGCTGCCGTGGCCGGGAGCAAAAGCGACTACATCATCCTCACCGTGGACGGCGTTCGAGGGGAGCTGGAGCGCCGGTGCGCGGGCACGGGCAAGCGCTTTCACTTTCCGCCCACTCGCCCGGTCTGCCCGGACATGGCGTGCATCACGTCCCAGAAGCTCCTTGCGTGCCTGCGCGACGGCACCGGTGAGGTGAACCTGCCGCCCGCGGAGGTCGCCGACGCCGCGCGCCGCTCGCTCGCACGCATGCTCGACCTGGGGGCCCGCTGATGTCGTCCCGTCAGCGCGTGGGGGACCGTCCCCAATATAAAGAAACAGGTGATGGGGTGATCGACTGCGACGTGGTCATCGTCGGCTGCGGCGTGGCCGGGCTCTACTGCGCTCTCAGCCTTCCGCGGGCGCTCTCGGTGGTCCTGCTCTCCAAGGAGGCGGTGGACCACTGCGACTCCATGCTCGCCCAGGGCGGGATCTGCGTCCTTCACGATCCAGACGACTACGAGAGCTTCTTCGAGGACACGCTGCGTGCAGGCCACTACGAGAATCGCCTGGAGAGCGTGGACCTCATGATCCGCGCGAGCCGTCCCATCATAGATGACCTCATCAAGCGCGGCGTGCGCTTTGCCCGCAGGCCGGACGGCGAGCTCGACTACACGCGCGAGGGCGCCCACTCTCGCCCGCGCATCCTCTATCACGAGGACGTCACGGGCAAGGAGATTACCACGCGCCTGCTGGCGTGCACGCGCGAGCTGCCCCACGCCCGCATCCTCGAGCACACCTGCATGACCGACATCCTGGAGGGCTTTGAGGGGAGCGGTCGGCGCGTGTGCCGCGGCGTCGTGGCAACGGGCCCGGCCGGCGAGAAGATCGAGATTCGCGCGGACGCCACGGTCTTTGCCACGGGCGGGGTGGGCGGGCTCTACTCGCGCTCCACGAACTTCTCGTGCCTCACCGGGGACGGCTGCCGCATTGCCGCCGAGCATGGGGTCCTTCTCGAGCACATGGACTACGTGCAGGTTCATCCCACCTCGCTCTGGAGCGAGAAGCCCGGGCGGGCCTTTCTCATCTCCGAGTCCGCGCGCGGGGAGGGCGCGATCCTGCTGAACGATGCCGGCGAGCGCTTCACCGACGAGCTGCAGCCGCGCGACGTGGTCTCCGCAGCCATCTTTGCGGAGATGCGGCGGACGGGCGCGCGACACGTCTGGCTCTCCTTTGAGCGCGTCCCGCGCGAGGTCATCGAGGGGCACTTCTCGCACATCCTGGAGCGCTGCCTCGAGGAGGGCTACGACATTCGCGAGCGGCCGGTCCCCGTGGTGCCCGCCCAGCACTACTTCATGGGCGGGATCCACGTGGACTCCGATTCCCAGACCACGCTGCCGCACCTCTTTGCCTGCGGCGAGACCTGCTGCAACGGCGTGCACGGGAAGAACCGGCTTGCCTCGAACAGCCTTCTTGAGTCGCTCGTCTTTGCCCAGCGCGCGGCCGACAAGATCATGCGCGACCGCTTTGCCGAGGACACCGCGGCACACCTTGCGACCGCTGCCAGGGCGCGCTCCCGCTTTGTTGCGGGCTCGCGCGACGTGACCGACGTGGCGCTGCTCACCGGCGCCGTGTAATGATGACAAGTTACCCTGTCACTTTTGTCATCATCTCGAGAGGAGAGAGAGCATGACCGACCCGATGATCCAGATGCAGATGGACGAGCACATCCGCGCCGCCCTGCGCGAGGACATGCCCTTTGGCGACGTCTCCACCGCGGCGGTGATGCCCGAGGCGCGGCCCGGGCGCGTGCGGCTGATTGCCAAGGCCGAGGGCGTCATCGCGGGCCTCTCGGTCTTCTCGCGCGTCTTTGAGCTGCTCGATTCCGCCACGCACGTGGTCGCCGAGGTGGCGGACGGCGCGCGGGTGAGCCCCGGCCAGCTCGTGGCCACCGTTGAGGGCGACGTCCGCGTGCTTCTGGAGGGGGAGCGCACCGCCCTCAACTACCTGCAGCGCATGAGCGGGATCGCCACGTACACCGCAGGCATCGTCTCGGCGCTCGAGGGCACGGCCACCACGCTCGTCTGCACGCGCAAGACCACGCCCGGCATGCGCCTCTTTGAGCGCGAGGCCGTGCGCCTGGGAGGCGGCAGCCTGCACCGCTATGGCCTCTCGGACGGCGTCCTGCTCAAGGACAACCACATCGACGCCGCGGGCGGGGTGGCCGAGGCCGTTGCCATGGCACGAGCGACGGCGCCCTTTGTGGACAAGGTCGAGGTGGAGTGCGAGAGCCTCGAGATGGTCCGCGAGGCCGTGGGGGCGGGCGCGGACATCATCATGCTGGACAACATGTCCCATGACGACATGGCGGCCGCCATCGCCCTCATCGACGGACGCGCCCAGACCGAGGCCTCCGGCAACGTGGACGCCGCCAACGTGGGGCGCTACGTGGACCTGGGGGTGGACTTCGTCTCCTGCGGCGCGCTCACGCACTCCGCGCCCATTCTCGACCTCTCGCTCAAGCACCTGGAGGTCCTGGGGTGAGCGCCGGGGCGGGGGAGGCCCGGCGCGAGAAGATTCTCGAGGCGCTTCGCGGGGCATCCGCGCCGCTTTCCGGGGGCGCCCTCGCAAAGAGGTGCGGCGTGAGTCGCCAGGTGGTGGTGACCGACGTCGCCCTCCTGCGGACGCGCGGCGAGAAGATCGTCTCCACCAACCGCGGCTACGTCCTTCTCGCCGGAGACGCGCCCTCGCGCCCGACGCGCCTGTTCAAGTGCCGGCACACCGCGGAGCAGACCGCCGACGAGCTCACCTGCGTCGTGGACCTGGGCGGGCGCATGGAGGATGTCTTTGTGAACCACCGGGTCTACGGCGTGGTGTCCTCGCCCCTTGGCATTTCCAGCCGTCGCGACGTGGAGCGCTTCATGACCGAGCTTGCCTCGGGGGTGTCCTCACCGCTCATGGAGGTCACGGGCGGCTATCACTTCCATCACGTGAGCGCGGAAAGCGAGGAGGTGCTCGACGAGGTCGAGCGCGCGCTTGCCGCGCGTGGGTACCTCGCCGAGCTTACGGACTACGAGGCCTTGACCTTTGCCTGACGGAGGTTTGGAGCATCTGGGCCCGCCCTCCGCCCTCCGTTCTCCGCCCTCCGTCCCTGTCCTCCGCACCTGTCCGAAAAAAGCGGAGTTTTGGGTTTTCGGTCTCCGCGCGCTGCGCGCGCCACACTCGCGCGTGGTCTTTTCGAGGTTTTGGGGCACATTTTTTATGTTGACGGCCTGATTGGGGATACGCCGTCAGCGTTTTCCCAGTTGGCGTTGGCGAGAAGAGCGCATGCCACCCAGCTTTGCCCCCCGTTCCATCAAATGTTTTGCCCAAAACCCATCCTCCCGTACGGTCCTGCGCAGCCGCACCCGCGCGGCGATCGTGGCACATGCTCCACCGGGGTGTTCCGCCGTCCGCAGGGGCGTGGTATGGTAGCTCCGGGAGGGGGTGGCCATGGCGCCAGACGAGAGAAGAGAGGTGCGCGAGGCCATTCTCGCGGGCCGGCGCGCGCTCGAGAGCCTCGAGGCTGCGGCAGATGCGCTTGACAGCGCGAGCAGCTGGGGCGTCTTTGACATCTTCCTGGGCGCGGGGATTTCAAGCCTCATGAAGCACACGCGCATCAACAAGGCCCAGGTGGCCCTTGGCGAGGCCCGCGCCCAGCTGCGCGCCTTCACGCGCGAGCTCTCGGACGTGAGTGCCATCGACGACCTGCGCGTTGACGTTGGGCGCGTGCTCACCGCCGTGGACATCTTCGTCGACAACCCCCTCGTGGACATCTTCGTCCAGAAGCAGATCGATGACGCCCGGGACAACGTCGACGCGGCGATGCGGGCCACTCGCACCGTGCTCGCCCGGCTCGAGGCGCTCTGACAGGGCGCCGGCTCCCGGTGGCTCCTTTTGAGCCCGGATACGGTGGAAGGAAGTATCGCATGAGGGACCTTGAGCTCTCGACCCCGCGCACGCCCGCCCAGGCGGTGCTGCGCATCGTCTCGATTCTCATGGGCGGCATGGGCGCGCTCGTTCTTGTCGGCGGCCTGATCGTCCTTGTTCCCAGCGTGCTCGGCGGCTCGGACTTCTGGGCTTCCGTCACCTTTGGCGTGATGATCCTCGTGGTGGCTGGCCTGCTCATCCTCACGGCGGCGCTTGGCATCGCCGCCTCGAACAACTCCGCGCGCGTGGGGCCGTATCGCTTCCTCTGCTATCTCGTTGGCCTGGGCGTGCTCGTTGCCATAGCCTGGGGATGGGGCGTGGGGACGTTCATCCTCTTCAACCCGGTGGTCCTCACGACGACGATCATCTATGTCCTCATCTGCTCTCGCCTTGCGGACAGGGTCAAGGAGGAGCACGACCGCGGCGTGAGCGGCGAGACGTTCCTGCGCTCGCGCCACCAGCGCGTGCTGCACCTGCTCTCGGAGGTCATCATCTTGAAGGGCGTGCTCACCATCGTCGTGGTGGGCGTGCTGGTCGCGGCGCTCGTCGTCTATGGGGAGGGGGAGCGCGCGCTCATCTCGGGCGTTCCCGTTACCGTGAGCGGCACGCTCTATGCCCTGCTCGTCGTGGGCGGCCTTTCCGCGGGGCTTGCTGTGCTCGTGGGCGGCCTCGGCATCCGCGGGTCAAACCGCCCCGAGAAGATCGTGCCGTTTCTTGTGCTCGCGAGCATTGCCCTCGTCTTTGACGTGGTGCAGGTGGTGGGCATGTTTCTCGAGCGCGGCATCCCGGGGGTGACCTTTGACCTCATGCTCGACCTGCTCTTCATGGGGTCGTGCGTCTACCTTGCCGTCCGGATTCTGCGTCAGCCCTCGCCGGAGGAGCTCATGACCGAGGCCGTGGGCGCGGCGATGGTGTCCGCCGAGGAGGAGGGGTGAGGCGAGGCCCCTCTCCCCATCGCGGCGGGACCCCCTCCGTCACTTTGAGGCGGGATTCTGTCGGCAGGCGTCCCCGAGGTAGAATGTGTGGGCCGCAGCCGACAATTTGGGCGCGCAGGGCGTCGGCGCACGTCCACGCACGAGCCGCGCCCGTCAGAGCGTCGGGCGCCCGCCACGAGAAAGGACCACATGACCAACGGAACCATGCTCCAGGGCTTCTCCTGGTACCTTCCCGCCGACGGCTCCCACTGGCGCCGCATCGCCGAGCAGGCCCCCGGTTTTGCCTACGAGGGGATCACCGCCGTGTGGCTTCCGCCCGCCTACAAGGCCGAGAAGGGCGCCGAGGACGTGGGCTATGGCGTCTACGACACCTACGACCTGGGCGAGTTTAACCAGAAGGGGACCGTCCGCACCAAGTATGGCACGCGCGCGGAGTACGTGGCCGCGGTGCGCGCGCTGCAGGAAAACGGCATCCAGGCCCTGGCGGACATCGTGCTCAACCAGCGCCTCGGCGCGGACGGCTGCGAGGACGTCCTCGCGCGCGAGGTCAACGGCTCCAACCGCGATCAGGTGACGGGCGCGCCGCAGACCATCTCGGCATGGACGCGCTTCACCTTCCCCGGTCGTGCGGGCGCGTACTCGGACTTCACCTGGGACTGGACGTGCTTTCACGGCGTGGACTGGGACGACAGGGCCAAGCGCAAGGCCATCTTCCTCTTTGACGGCAAGCACTGGGACAACGCCGTCGGCCGCAGCGAGAACGCCAACTACGACTACCTCATGGGCGCCGACGTTGACGTCAACGACCCGCGTGTCTTTGACGAGCTCGTGCGCTGGGGCTGCTGGTACATGGACTCCTGCGGGCTGGACGGATTTCGCCTGGACGCGCTCAAGCACATCGACCGCGGCTTCTACCTGCGCTGGCTCGATGCCGTGCGCAGGCATGCGGGCAAGGAGCTCTTCACCGTCGGCGAGTACTGGGGTCGCACGGCTGACGAGCTCACGTCGTATCTGGGCACCGAGAAGTGCATGTCGCTCTTTGACGTGCCGCTCCACTACAACCTCTACCGCGCGAGCTGTTCCAACGGCAACGTCGATCTCTCCAAGATCTTCTCGGGTACGCTCGTGGAGCGCGACCCCGTGCACGCCGTGACGTTTGCGGAGAACCACGACACGCAGCCCGGCCAGGCCCTGCAGTCCTTTGTCCAGACATGGTTCAAGCCCGCGGGCCTACGCGCTCATCCTGCTGCGCGAGGCCGGCTATCCCTGCGTCTTCTACGGCGACCTCTACGGCATGCCCAACGACGGCAACATCCCCGCGGTGCGCGAGCTGCCGCTCCTGATGGAGATCCGCCGCCGCTTTTCCTACGGCGCGCAGCACGACTTCCTCGACGCGCCGGACGTGATCGGCTGGACGCGCGAGGGCGACGCCGAGCACGAGGGGAGCGGCGTGGCCGTGGTCCTCACCGACCGAGACGGCGGCGAGAAGCGCATGTTCGTGGGCGAGTGCCACGCGGGCGAGACCTGGAGCTGCGTCATCGGCGAGCAGGACGACGTTGTCGTGGACGCCGAGGGCTGGGCCACCTTCCGCACGCTCGGCGGGCGCCTCTCGGTCTACCTGCCCGAGGGGACGGTCGACACGTTGGAGAACGACCGCCAGCTTCACCGCATCGCCCGCGAGATCGCCGAGGACACCGAGGACATGCGCGTGTAAGCGGGCGGCTTCCGGTCGACTTTTCTCGTCAAACCGTCTGGGAGCCGCCCGTTATGAAGGGCAGTTGCTGGTGAGGGGCCCTACAGCTCGAGCTCCATCAGGCGGGCGATGGAGACGATGTAGATCTTGAGCGCGCGACGCAGGCTCTCCTCGGAGATGGCCTCATCGGGGCCGTGCTCCATGCCCACCCACTCGGGAACCTGCTCCTCGGGGTCGTGTGGGCCAAACGCGCAGGCGCGCTTGAAGTGGCGCGCGTAGGTGCCGCCTCCGATGGTGAAGGCCTTCCCCTCGCGTCCGGTGTACTCGGAGTAGGTGGCAAGGAGGGCCTCGATCTCCGGGCTGTCCGGGCTGATGTAGAACGGGGCGTCACCGGAGGTCTGCTCGTAGGAGCAGCCGTGCTGCGACGCAAGCTCGCAGAGGCGTGCCGTGATGGCTTCGCCCGAGGTGGTGGTGGGGTAGCGCGAGTCCACGGTCTGGGTGAAGCGGCCGTCGGCGGTGCGAATCACGCCCGCGACGAGCGTGAGGGCGCCGAACTTGTCATCCTCGGCCGCCACGCCCGCCGCGCGACCATACGCGTCCTCGGTGAGGGTGACGAGAAGCTCGAGGAAGCTGCGCTCGCCCGCGCCCGCGAGGTCCTGTGCGAGCAGGTAGCGCGCGAGCACCCCGATGGCGTTGACGGTGCCCTCGGGCATGGAGGCGTGCCCGCCGATGCCGCTCGCCGTGATGCGCGCGAGACCCTCCCCTGCGGGCTCAACGACGATGCGCTCGGTGGCGGGAAGCGTCGCGGCGTTGGTGCGCACGACGGCCGTCGCCTGGCCGCAGATGGCGTTGGGCACGGTGCCGCCGTCGAGCTCCACGATCTTCTCGCCCGCAACGCGGTCGGAGGTGAAGCGTCCCTGGTAGAGGCCCTTCTCGCCGCAGATGAGCGGGAAGTCTGCGTCGGGGGAGAAGCAGAAGAGCGGCTCGGGGTAGCGCTCGAGGTAGTACGGCACGTCGCCCATGCCCGTCTCCTCGTTGTTGCCGATAATGCAGCGCAGCGTGTAGGGGAGCTCAAGGCCGGCGTCCACAAGACGCTGGAAGAAGTGCGCGGCGTAGAGTGAGAGCACGAAGGGGCCCTTGTCGTCCTGCACGCCGCGGCCGACGAGGTAGCCGTCCCTGCGCGTGACCTCAAGAGCGGGGAAGGTCCATCCAAGGCCCAGGGGCACGATGTCGGTGTGGGCGATCGTGGCCACGTAGCGCTCGGGGCCGGAGGTGCCCGGCACGTCCGCAAACCCCAGGTGACCGTCCACGTCCGTCACGTCAAGGCCAAGGCGCTGGGCCATGCGCTCCGCCTCGTCGAGCGCGCCCCAGGACGCGGGACCCCAGGGCTTGCCGGGCTCGGCGGCGGTGAGGTCCTCCACGGACTCGTGACGCACCAGGCGGTCGATGTCGGCCACCACGTCCTCCCAGACCTCGTCCACGTAGGTGTCAACGTCGGCCTTCAACCGTGCGAGCTGCTCGTCTGTCATGTGCCCTCCTTGGGTCTTGGGGTTGCGTGGGGTCAATGATAGCGCGCGGGCTACACCACGAAGAGCAGCGCCGAGAGCGTGATGCAGACGCTGCCGGCAAGCGTGAACAGGTGGAAGACAAAGTGCAGGTAGGGGACCTTCTTCACAGCGTAGAAGACGGCGCCCACGGTGTAGCTGAGCCCGCCGGCAAGAAGCAGCCAGAACGCCGGCGGCGCCAGGAGCTCCCAGAGGTCGCCGATGTGAAAGACCACGAGCCAGCCCATGAGGACGTAGATGAGGGCGGTGAGCCATGCGGGCTGGCGCTCGCGCAGCAGGCACTCGGCAACGATGCCCACCACGGCAACGACCCAGACGGCGCAGCACAGGAGAAGCCCGCCGCGCTCTGCCAGCGTGACGAGCGAGAAGGGCGCGTAGCTGCCGGCGATGAGCAGGTAGATGCCGCAGTGGTCGAGCACGCGGAAGACCGCCTTGGCCCTCTCGGGCGCGAGCGCGTGGTAGAGCGTGGAGAAGAGGTACTCGATGATGAGCGAGATGCCCATGACGAGCGCCGCGGCGAGCCTCACGCCGCCGCCGTGCGAGACGGCCGTCACGATGAGCAGCACGAGTGCCGCGATGGCGAGAAGGACCCCCACGCCGTGGCTGACGGAGTTGGCGATCTCCTCCCCGAGCGAGTAGAGCCGCCTGCGCACGGTCTTGGTGGAACCCGTGCTGAGCTTTGCCTTCGCCATGTCTGCCCCCAAACGACCGAGTGCTTTTGCGCGCGGTGGGTATAATCTCAAGCGTTGCCCGTCGGGGACAGCATACCCTTCCCCGCACCAAGAGAGGACCCCATGAAGAAATCTACGTTCATCGGTAACCTGGTTGCCGCCATTGTGCTCGCCGCCGTCTCGGCGGCCTTTCTCGCCTGGTACCACCTGTCCGACGCCAGCGCGGTGCTCGACGCCATCACCACGGCTCCCGTCGCGCAGATCGGCGTGGTTCTCGCCGCGCCGGTGCTGCTCTATGCCATCGGGATTATCCTGGGGCTCGTGGTGGCCTGGTTCAAGAGCATCTCTCTCGGCCGCGGCGCCCGGCTCGCGTTTCGCATTGTGAGCGCGCTGGTTATCGCGCTCTTCCTTACGGCCATCATCCCCGTCTTTGCCCCCGATGCCGGAAGCGCGCTCATGGGTCCCGTCGTGGTGGTGTTCTACGTCTCGCGCCTTGCCCCGGTCTTCATCGTGCTTCTCGGCTTCCTCTATGCGATGGGATGCGTCCCCGTGAACAAGGAGAAGCGGGGCCCGTTTGCCGAGTATCTGCCGGACGACCACTTTGAGTGAGTGCGCCCTTCAGGGGCCGACCTCAAGGATGCGTTGAGGAGCGCGCCCGCGTCGACGGCTATCATGAACAGGCTCTTTTCCCTGTTGAAAGGTTGCTCATGGAGTTTGTGGTCATCTATCTTCTCGTCAACGTGCTCATTGGCGCGGCGGCGTGCTTCTTTGGCAAGAAGCTCTTCTACGTCATGCTCGGCCTGCTCGTGTTTCTCGGCGTGTTCAACATCGCCCTTTCCTCGACGGACGGCTCGGCGCTCTCCTTTGTGATTGCCGCCGTGCTCGGCGTGGTCGCGGCGCTGCTCTCCAAGTTCGTCTACAAGGCCGGCGTCTTTCTGGTGGGCTTTGTCGCCGGCGCGGCGCTCGGCTTTGTGGTGACGACGCTGCTCCCGCAGGAGGCCATGGACTTTCTCGGCGTGACCATGGTCGTTGCCGGCCTGCTCCTCGGCCTTGCCGCGGCCCACTGGACCGACCTCGCCGTGCGCCTGGGCACCGCCTGGAGCGGCGCCTCCTTCCTCGTGCCCAACGTGCTCGCCGCCGTGCTCGCCTTTGGCACGCTGACCTCGATCGTCGTCTCCGGCGACGCCATGGGGAGCTTTGACGCGCTCACCTCCTACATCGGCGGCGAGTTCTCCGCGCTCCACAGCACGTCGATTCTCATCGGCACCGTGGTGCTCACCATTGTCGGCGCCGTCGTTCAGTCCCGTCTGGAAGACTAGCGAGAAGCGCGGCGCTCATTTGCTTGCATGGAAGGGCGTGTGGATGTTGTTGCTGGTTACGGCTGTTTGCTTCT
>DXAB01000189.1 GCA_019117265.1 Candidatus Olsenella pullicola | reverse complement strand
ATAATATTTTGTTCCTTTTATTTTATCAGGCATGTAATCCTGTTTGACGATATGATACGGATAGTCGTGAGCGTATTTATAGTTTATGCCGTTGCCCTTTCTGTGAGCGGGGGTTAGGACAGCGTCGCAGGCTAGCAGACGACGCTGCGATCAACAAATTCGGTGCCGTGGGCAAATGCCTGGGCGTTGTCGAGGGTGACGCGGGCAATCTCAGCAAGGGCCTCGTGGGTGAAGAAGGCCTGGTGGCTGGTCATGACCACGTTGGGGAAGGAGCACAGGCGCGCGGTCACCGAGTCGATGACCTGCCCCGCGCGGTTCTGATAGACGTTGGGGCCCTCCTCGTCGTAGACGTCAATGCCCGCGGCGCCGATCTTGCCGGAGAGGATGCCGCGGATGAGCGCCTGCGTGTCCACGAGGCCGCCACGGCCGGTGTTCACAAAGATCACGCCGTCCTTCATCTTGGCGATGGAGTCGTCGTTGATCATGTGGCGGCTCTCCTCGTTGAGGAAGGCGTGGAGCGAGATGAGGTCGCTTCTGCGGTAGAGCTCGTCGTAGTCAACGTACTCGTCGATGACGCCCTCGTCGAGAAGTGCCTGGTTGGGGTAGAGGTCGGACCCGATGACCTTCATGCCAAAGCCCTTGCAGATGCGGCAGAGCGCGGCTCCGATGCGGCCGGTGCCGATGATGCCGGCGGTCTTGCCGTGCAGCGTGTTGCCCACGAGGCCGTCGAGGGAGAAGTCGTTCTCGCGCACGCGGATGTAGCCCTTGCAGATACGGCGGTTGGCGGCAAGGGCAAGCGCGATGGCGTGCTCGGCGATGGCCTCGGGGGAGTAGGCGGGGACGCGCGTGACGCGCATGCCGAGGTCCTGGGCAACCGCCACGTTGACGGCGTCAAAGCCCGCGCAGCGCATGAGCAGGAGCTTGACGCCAAAGCCGGCGAGAATCTCGATGGTCATGGCGCCACAGTCCGCGTTGACGAAGGCGCAGACGGCATCATAGCCGCGGGCGAGCGCGGCGGTCATGGGCGTGAGGTTGGATTCGATGAAGTCAATCCTGATGTCGGGGTAATCCGCGAGCTCCTTCTGGAACGAAGCCTTGTCGTAGCTGGCCGTTCCGTAGAAGAGAATGTTCATTCAGGCGCTTCCTTTCCCGTGTGCGCTTGGGCGCAGAGCACTAGCCTACCGAAGCCAAGTTTAGCGTAGGCAAGGGGTGCGTAAGCACTATCGCACGACGAAATCATACAGCAGAGTGGAATCGTTTTCGCACGAGAAGCGCAGCGTGACAAATTACCCTGTCACCTTTGTCATCACCTACCCCGTCGCCACCGCATCACAGGTTTTCAATGATTTGTTGGCAGGAAATCGGGTAAAATTGTCGACTGTTCTGTCAGCTGCCCGACATGGCAGCCTTGACGAGCCCTTGCCCCTCCTGGGGAATTATGACCGGGCGTCAATCTGTCGGGCGAACGTCCTACCCAGGAGGAGAATAACGTTGAAAGAGTACCTGGCGTCTGCCGATGACGTGCTGGGTGAGCTTTCCTCTAACAAGGAGAGCGGCCTGACCTCTGCCGAGGCGGCGAGCCGCCTCGCACAGTACGGGCCCAACAAGCTCGACGAGGAGGAGAAGACCCCGCTGTGGAAACGCTTCTTCGAGCAGATGGGCGACCCGATGGTCATCATGCTGCTCGTTGCCGCCGCCATTTCGGTTGTGGCTGGTTTCCTGCAGGGTGAGCCCGAGTGGGCCGACGCCGCGATCATCCTGTTCGTCGTGGTCCTCAACTCCGTGCTCGGCGTGGTCCAGGAGGCCAAGAGCGAGCAGGCCCTCGAGGCCCTGCAGGAGATGAGCGCCGCCCAGTCAAAGGTCGTCCGCGACGGCAAGATGAGCCACCTCCCGAGCTCCGAGCTCGTCCCTGGCGACATCGTCCTTCTCGAGGCCGGAGACTCCGTGCCCGCGGACTGCCGCATCCTCGAGAGCGCGTCGATGAAGATTGAGGAGGCCGCCCTCACCGGCGAGTCCGTGCCGGTGGAGAAGCACGTCGAGGCCATCACGCTCGCCGAGGGCGCAGACGACGTGCCCCTGGGCGACCGCAAGAACATGTGCTACATGGGCTCCACCGTGGTCTACGGCCGCGGCCGCGCCGTCGTGGCCGGCACCGGCATGAAGACCGAGATGGGCAAGATCGCCGACGCCCTCACCACCGCCAAGAAGGAGCTCACGCCGCTGCAGATCAAGCTCAACGAGCTCTCCGGCATCCTCACCAAGCTGGTGCTCGCGATCTGCGTGATCATCTTCGCCGTGGACCTCATCCGCCATGGTTCCGAGCTTGGCTCCAACCCCGGTATGATCCTCGACACGTTCATGGTTGCCGTGTCGCTGGCCGTCGCCGCCATCCCCGAGGGTCTTGTCGCCGTGGTCACGATCGTGCTCTCCATGGGCGTCACCAAGATGTCCAGGCGCCAGGCCATCATCCGCAAGATGACCGCGGTCGAGACCCTGGGCTGCACGCAGATCATCTGCTCGGACAAGACCGGCACCCTCACCCAGAACAAGATGACCGTCGTCAAGCACGAGCTCGCCGCCCCCGAGGGGAAGTTCCTCGCCGGCATGGCGCTGTGCTCCGACGCCAAGTGGGACGAGGAGGCTGGCGAGGCCGTGGGCGAGCCCACCGAGTGCGCGCTCGTCAACGACGCCGCCAAGGCCGGCATGAAGGGCCTGGACGTGGAGCACCCGCGCCGCGGCGAGGCCCCGTTCGACTCCGGTCGCAAGATGATGTCGGTGGTGGTCGAGGAGGCCGACGGCACCTTCGAGCAGTACACCAAGGGTGCCCCCGACGTGGTCATCGGCCTGTGCACCAAGATCTATGACGGCGAGAAGGTCGTGCCGTTCACCGATCAGCGCAAGCGCGAGGTCCTCGCCGCAAACAAGGCCATGGCTGACGAGGCCCTGCGCGTGCTCGCGCTGGCCAGCCGCACCTACGACGCCCTGCCCGACGACTGCTCTCCCGAGGCGCTCGAGCACGACCTCACGTTCTGCGGCCTGTCCGGCATGATCGACCCGGTCCGTCCGGAGGTCACCGCCGCCATCGCCGAGGCCCGCGAGGCCGGCATCCGCCCGGTCATGATCACCGGCGACCACATCGACACCGCCGTCGCCATCGCCAAGGAGCTCGGCATCGTCGAGGACGCCTCCCAGGCCATCACCGGCGCCCAGCTCGACAAGATCTCCGACGAGGAGTTCAAGGAGCGCGTCACCCAGATCAGCGTCTACGCGCGCGTCCAGCCCGAGCACAAGGCCCGCATCGTCGACGCCTGGAAGAGCCGCGGCAACATCGTGGCCATGACCGGCGACGGCGTGAACGACGCCCCCTCGATCAAGCGCGCCGACATCGGCGTGGGCATGGGCATCACCGGCACCGACGTCACCAAGAACGTGGCCGACATGGTCCTCGCGGACGACAACTTCGCCACCATCATCAACGCGGTGGAGGAGGGCCGCAGGATCTACGACAACATCCGCAAGGTCATCCAGTTCCTGCTCTCCGCCAACATCGCCGAGGTGCTCTCGGTCTTTGTTGCCACGCTCATCGGCTTCACGATCTTCCAGCCGGTCCAGCTGCTCTGGATCAACCTCATCACCGACTCCCTGCCCGCGCTCGCGCTCGGCATGGAGGAGGCCGAGGGTGACATCATGAAGCGCAAGCCCCGCAAGGCCTCCGACGGCGTCTTCGCCGGCGGCATGGGCGTCGACATCGCCTTCCAGGGCGTCATCATCACGCTGCTCGTTCTGGCGAGCTTCTTCGCCGGCATGTACTTCCACAACGGCGCGATCGACTTCGCCGACCTGATCGACGGCATCCCCGACCCCGAGGGCGTCACGATGTCCTTCATCACGCTCTCGATGGTGGAGATCTTCCACTCCTTCAACATGCGCAGCCGTCGCGCCTCGATCTTCTCGATGAAGCATCAGAACAAGTGGCTGTGGGGCGCCGCGCTCCTGGCGCTCGCGCTTACGGTGGTGCCCGTTGAGGTCGACTTCATGGCCGAGATCTTCGGCTTCATGACGCTCGACCCCATGGCCGTGCTCACCGCCATCGGCCTGGCCTTCCTGATCATCCCGATCATGGAGGTCTACAAGGCCGTCATGCGCGGCATCGAGAAGAACCGGTAGTCCTTCTCGTCAACGCATTCTCTGGGGCGCCGACCTGCGGGTTGGCGCCCCATTCTTGTCCTGGGGCCTCTCTCGGCCTTTGGAATCCTATTCCTTGTGTCTTGTTGCTGCCCGCACTTATCCGCGGACAACGCAAATGTGCCCGGGGCCAGGTTGACCGCTTGGAGCCGGGACAGGGGTCCTTCACGGGCGCGCCGCCCGTCCTCAGCAATCCTTCAGGTATGGTGTGGTCACCGTCTGGAAGGAGTCCCCATGTCGCCCAAGCCCGTGTTCCGCAGGGTCGCCCCGCTGATCGTGGCCCTGCTCGTGCTCCTCTTGCCGTCCGTTGCCCGCGCGGCGGACACGCACGACATGTACCGCCTCTACAACCAGTGGTCCGGCGAGCACCACTATACCGCGGACGCCGGCGAGCGCGATCGCCTCGCCGAGCTCGGATGGGCCTACGAGGGCGTTGCCTGGACCGCCCCGGTCACCTCCAACACCCCCGTCTACCGCCTCTACAACCCCTACGCGCCCCAGGGCGACCACCACTACACCACCAGCAGGGAGGAGTACGACAGGCTCGCGGAGATCGGCTGGCGCCAGGAGGGCGTGGGCTGGTACTCCGACGACGACAAGGGCGTGGAGCTCCACCGCCTGTTCAACCCCTACGCCCTCTCGTGCACGCACCACTACACCGCGAGCGAAGAGGAGCGCGACG
>DXAB01000188.1 GCA_019117265.1 Candidatus Olsenella pullicola | reverse complement strand
TGGGCAAAGATCATCGAGAGCATCATGAGCTGCATGAGCATCATGAAGCCGTAGGTGATGAGCGACGAGAACTGGCCCACGTCGAGCAGCTCGCCGCGCGTGGAGACGATGGCGTAGGAGCCCGCGTAGATCACGAAGACCATGACGGTGTAGACGCAGAAGTTCATGATCGGCGCGTTGAGGGCCAGGATGCGCTCGGCGTAGGTGAAGTCGTTCTGGACCTCGGTGGCGGCGCGGTCGTACTTCTGCTTCTCGTAGTCCTCGCGCACGTAGGACTTGACCACGCGGATGCCGGCGAGGTTCTCCTCGGCGCGCTCGTTCAGGGCGTCGTACTTGCGGAAGATGCGGCGGAAGATCGGGACGACCTTGCGGATGACCGCGATGAGGGCGACTGCCAGCACCGGGATGATGACCACGAAGACCAGGGCAAGCCAGCCGGCCATGCTGTAGGCAGCGATGAAGGCGAGCACGAGCATGAACGGCGAGCGGATGGCGGTGCGGATGAGCATCATGTAGGCCATCTGGACGTTCATGACGTCGGTGGTGATGCGCGTCACGAGCGAGGAGCTCGAGAAGCGGTCGATCACGGCAAACGAGAAGGTCTGGATGTTGTAGAACATGTCCTTGCGGAGGTTCTTGGCAAAGCCGGTGGATGCCTTCGCGCAGGTGAGGCCCGCCGCCGCGCCAAAGGCGAGCGAGATGAGGGCCATGAGCGCGAGCAAGCCGCCCGTCGTGAGGATCTGCTGGAGGTCGGCGCCGGCCTTGATGGCGTCGATGAGGTCCGCCGTGTAGAGCGGGATCATGACCTCAAAGACCACCTCTCCGAGCACGAGCAGGGGAGTGACCACGGCGGCCCTCTTGTACTCGCGCACACTCCCCATGAGCTTGCGGCCCACCGACGCATAGCCCACGTGGGCCGCGGTCTTGACAAACTCCTGGTCGATGACGGGCTTCTTTGGAAGCAGGCTCATCGCTCATCTCCCTTCTTGTCCTTCTCAAGCTGCGTCCAGTGCGCCGCTACGCGGTCGAGGATGGTCACGAGACTGTTCCTCTCGTCCTCGGTGAGGCAGTCAAACGCCCGCGCCTCAAACTCGGCGCGCGTGCGGACGACCTCGTGGGCCTTTCGCTCGCCCTCGGGCGTGAGCGTCACGGTGAGCTGGCGGCGGTCCGTCTCTGAGCGCTCGCGCGAGACGAGCCCCTCCGCCTCGAGCTTGGCGATGACCTCCGAGAGCGAGGCGGACGTGATGCACGACGCCTCCTGCAGGTCGCGCTGCGTCATCTCGCCGTCATGGGCGAGCAGCTCGAGCAGGATGTGCTGCTTGCCGTTGCGGCCTCCCCAGTGCATGTGGAGGAAGTAGCCAAAGTAGCCAAAGTTGCGCAGTATGCGCGTGCTGGTGGGCGCGTCGTCCCTCTCGCACATGTTCTCCCCCTTCCTTGAGTTTCCACGTAAGACTCTGCGCCCCGGCACGCCCGATGTCAAGGTACCTAGCTAAAATGCCGCCGCCGCGTCCGGGGGCAGCTCAGCGGGCGCGCCGCCCTTCTCGCCGCCCGCGCCTCCCTTCTCGCCGCCCGCGCCTCCCTTCTCGCCCCTCCTTAAAGCGAGTGCGCGAAAGTCATGGCTAACTTTTTCAAAGTGGCGAGAAAAAAGACCGCTTGCCGACGTATTTCTACCGTTGGCGGCAATTGTAAACCTTACGAAACTCCGACTTTCGCGCACTCGCAAGGGTGAGGGGGAGCGGGGCGAGGCGGGGCGGATAGCCGGCGTGCAGCGGCTACAATGCAGCAAGCGATGACGTACGAGGGAGGGGGCCGCCATGTATGCCGAGGACGACGAGCTGACGAGGCTCTTCTCGGCCATGCCCGAGATGCTGCCGGTGTACCGGGTGCTCGAGGACCGCATCAACGAGCTCTGCGGCAACGTTGACGTACGCGTTCAGAAGACCCAGGTGGCGTTCAGCGACCGCTTTGGGTTTGCGTGGGCGTCGCTGCCGGTGCGCCGTCGGCGCGGTTGGCCCGAGCGGTGCCTGGTCGTGACGTTTGGGCTCGGGTGCCGCAGGGAGGACCCGCGCATCGCCGTTGCCACCGAGCCGTATCCCGGCCGCTGGACGCACCACGTGCTCGTGGAGCGCCCGGAGGACGTAGACGACGAGCTCATGGGCTGGATCGAGGAGTCGCACCAGTTCTCGCTCGCCAAGCGCAGGGGAGGCCGCGCCCGCACGTGAGCGCCTTGCGTGACGCTCCGGCGAAGCCCCTACGTCAGGTCAACGGCAAGCGCCGCGTCACCGCGCAGGGCCTGCCGCTCTCCCAGGCGGTAGGCGAGAAGGACGAGCAGCCAGCAGGCCGCCACGAACGCGGCCACGTGCGCGAGCGGCATGTTGGCGAGAAACGCCTCCCATGTGACGGGGCTCGCCTCCACCGCGAGTGCGGTGACCACGACGTTCAGCGCGGCCGCCCACGAGAGCGGGCGGACCACGATGAGCGTGGCCTCTGAGGTGAACATCCCCCTCACCTGCCTGCGGGTGATGCCGGCGGCGAGCAGCTGCGACACCTCGCGCCGACGCTCGGGGACCCGCCCGAGCACGCTCGCGAACACGTCCGAGACGCCGATGCAGGCAAGGACCGCGGCAAAGACGTCAACGAAGAGCCGAAGCCCCGCCCGCGCGCTCGCATCGCGCTCGGCCTCCGCAGACAGGCTCAGCACCTCGACGTTCTTGTCGCCCGCGAACCGGTCCTCGAGGGCCTGCGCAACCTCGGCCTCCGCCGCCGGCGAGTCCACGAGGACGTTGTAGAAGAGGTCGCCGCTCTCGACCTTGTACTCGTCTCCGAGCGTGACCGACGCGACGCCGTCCATGGAGCGCAGCTCCTCGAGCAGCGCCCCGTCCGCGCCCGCGGCCGCCCCGTCCGCCACGCTCACGCGCACGTCCCAGACGCCGTCGTAGCGCTCGAAGTAGGTGACCTGCGTCGAGAGGTGCGAGAGCGTCTCGACGTTCATGAGCGTCACGAAGGCGAGCACGGCGAGCGCGATCGAGGCGTTGGCGGTGCGCATGGTGCGCCTGCGGGCGCGGAGGGACTGGGCGGCGAGCGACGCCTCGACCCCCAGCCGCCTGGTGAGGGCGCGGAAGAGCGGGCCCGGCCGCCGCCTGGACGAGAGCTCGTCGTCGCCCTCGGAGATGGCCCTGAGCACGCTGATCCTCCCGAGCCTGCGAGCGGGCAGGAGCGCCGAGACCACGATCGTCGCGGCGGCCACGAGGATCCCGGCGAGCACGGTGGAGGGGGAGAGGCCGATGATGGGCTCGTAGACGCGGCTCTCGGTCGTCAGGGCAAGGATCGCCGCGACGAGCGCGAGCGAGAGCCCCATGCCCGCGAGCACCCCCAGGCACGCCGCGGGCAGCGAGAGCGCGCAGCCCTCCGCGAGCAAGAGGCGCCTGACCTGCGCGTCGCTCGCGCCGACGGACTTGAGGACGCCCAGCTGCCGGATGCGCATACTCATCGAGACGCCAAAGGCGCTCTTGAGCATGAGCACGAGCGAGACCGCGCTCATCGCCGTCACCGCGCCAAAGGCGACGGTCGAGCCGGTGACGCTCGGGGCCTGCCCGAGGTGGTCCATGCGCGCGAGGTAGTCGGCCACGACCATGTGGGAGACGCCGATGACGAGCCCGAGCAGGGCGGACGCGACGAAGGAGATCACGGCGAGCGAGGTGACGGAGCCCCGGTTGTGGCGGACGTAGCTCGCAAGGTAGCTGCGCAGCATGGCTACTCCTCCCCACGGACGACGCGGCCGTCGGAGATGCGCACGACGCGGTCGGCCGCGGCTGCCACGCCCTCGTCATGGGTGACAAGGACGACGGTGGTGCCAAAGCGCTCCCGTGCCCTGCGAAGGAGCTCCACGACCTTCTCGCCGTTCGCGCGGTCGAGGCTTCCCGTGGGCTCGTCGGCAAGGATGACGGCCGGGCGCGAGACGAGGGCGCGCGCGATGGCCACGCGCTGCTGCTGCCCGCCGGAGAGCTCGGAGGGCATGCTCTTCTCGCAGTCCGCGATGTCGAGAAGCTCCAGGAGCTCCGCGACCGTCGCGGGGTCCGGGCGGGAGCCGTCGAAGCGCACCGGGAGCTCGATGTTGTCGCGCGCGGAGAGGAACGGGACGAGGTTGTGGAACTGGTAGACGAGGCCGACGGTGTGCCGGCGGTAGAGCGCGAGGGCGTCGGCGCCGAGCGTCGAGAGGTCCATGCCGTCCACGACCACGCGTCCCGAGGTGGCGGAGTCCACCCCGCCGAGGATGTGCAGCAGCGTTGACTTGCCCGATCCCGAGGCGCCCATGATGGCCACGAACTCGCCCCGGCGCACGGTGAGCGAGGCGCCGTCGAGCGCCCGCCGCTCCGTTGCGCCCTCGCCAAAGACGCGCACGACGTCCTCGACGATGACCGCGGGGTCGGCGTGGTTTGCGGCGATGGTCACCGGCTGCGCGACGGCGGGCGAGGGGGCGCCGTCGAGCGAGACGTCGAACGGGATGCGCCGCTCGCGGTCCACCTTCTTGGCGAAGAGCGTGAACGCGGTTGTCATGCTCATGCCCAGGTCGTGGCAGACGCCCTCCATGGAGCGCTTGGTCTCTTGGTCGAGCCGGAAGTTGACGAGCGTGGTCCCAGACATGGCCGCCTCCTTAAAGACATTGTCTTTATGCTAGCTTTCAGTGAAGGCGATATCAACTGTCATCTTGTGCCTCGCCGCGCTCCCGCCGCCGCTGGTGACCCCACTGCGAGTGTGCGAAAGTAGGAGTTTCAATTGGTTTACACTTGCCGCGAACGGTTGAGTAATACCGGCGGGCGGCCGTTCTTATCGTTGCATCTTGAAAACAGCAACGGTACTTTCGCGCACTCACAGGTGAGGGGGATGAGGGGGAGCGAGGCGGCAGGTCCTCTTGCGCGCGCCCCCTGTCTGATTTCCGGAAATCAGAACCGCAGGTAAACGGAACTCCCATAAAAACCGCAGCTCAGAGGGCTCGGCATTCCGTCCCGAGTCTCTTCTGACATCCGGAAATCAGAAAGAGCTGCGTCTGATTTCCGGATGTCAGACAGGGAGGGGCCGGGGCGTATTCCGCAGAGAAGTTCCGCGCAGCGCGCTTCTCGGAGGAACAGGCCCCGGCCCCGGGTTGGATGTCCTTCTTGCTACTCGAGCTCGAAGGCTCCGGTGTAGAGCTGGTAGTACGTGCCCTTCTTGGCGATGAGCTCGTCGTGGGTGCCGCGCTCGATGATGCGGCCGTGGTCGAGCACGATGATCGCGTCGGAGTTCTGGACCGTCGAGAGACGGTGCGCGATCACGAACGTGGTGCGCCCGGTCATGAGCGCGTCCATGCCGCGCTGGACGATGGCCTCGGTGTGGGTGTCGATGGAGCTCGTGGCCTCGTCGAGGATCATGACGGGCGGGTCCGCCACGGCGCAGCGGGCGATGGAGAGCAGCTGCCGCTGGCCCTGGGACAGGTTGGAGCCGTTGTCCGTGAGCATGGTGTCGTAGCCCTCGGGCAGGCGCTTGATGAAGCCGTCGGCGCCCACGAGGCGCGCCGCCGCCATGCACTCGTCGTCGGTGGCGTCGAGCCGTCCGTAGCGGATGTTGTCCATGACGGTGCCCGTGAAGAGGTTCACGTCCTGGAGCACCACGCCCAGCGAGCGGCGCAGGTCGCTCTTCTTGATCTTGTTGATGTTGATGCCGTCGTAGCGGATCTTGCCGTCCTCGATGTCGTAGAAGCGGTTGATGAGGTTGGTGATCGTGGTCTTGCCGGCGCCCGTGGCGCCCACGAAGGCGACCTTCTGACCCGGCTTGGCCCACACGCTCACGTCGTGCAGGACGGTGTGACCGGGACGGTAGGCAAAGTCCACGTCAAAGAGGCGCACGTCGCCCGCAAGCGGGGTGTAGGTGAGCGAGCCGTCGCCGTGCGGGTGGCGCCACGCCCACTGACCGGCCCAGTTCTCGGCACGGCGGTCGCACTCGTGGACGGTGCCGTCGCGGTCTATGGTGCAGGCCACGAGCTCGACGTAGCCCTCGTCCTGCTCAACGGGCTCGTCCATGAGGTCAAAGAGGCGCTCGGCGCCCGCAAGGCCCATCACGACGGAGTTGATCTGCTGGGAGATCTGGCCGATCTGACCGGCAAACTGCTTGGTCATGTTGAGGAACGGCACCGTGACGGCAATCGAGAAGGGCAGGCCCGAGATGGAGAGGTTGGGCACCCCGGTCTCGATGAACACGCCGCCCACCAGCGCCACGATGACGTAGATGAGGTTGCCGAGGTTCATGAGGATGGGGCCGAGCGTGTTGGTGTACATGTTGGCGGCGCGGCTCGCCTCAAAGAGGCGACGGTTGCGGACGTCAAAGTCCTCCTGAGCGGCGTCCTCGTGGCAGAAGACCTTGACCACGCGCTGGCCGTTCATGACCTCCTCGATGTGGCCCTCAACGATGCCGATCTCTCGCTGCTGCGCCACGAAGTTGCGAGCCGAGCGGCTGCCCAGCACCTTGGTCATGTACGCCATGAAGAGCACGCCGGCAACGATGACGATGGCCATCCACACGCTGTAGTAGATCATCACCGAGAAGACCGAGACGAGCGTCACCAAGGTCAGCGTGATGTTGGGCAGCGACTGGCCGATCATCTGGCGCAGGGCGTCGATGTCGTTGGTGTAGTGGCTCATGATGTCGCCGCGCTGGTGCTGGTCAAAGTAGCTGATCGGCAGGTCCTGCATGTGGCCGAAGAGCTTCTCGCGGAACTTCTCGAGGGAGCCCTGCGTGATGATGGCCATCGCGCGCGTCCAGGTGAAGTTGAGCACGAGAGAGACGACGTAGATGCCCACGAGCGTGAGCACGAGCGAGGTGATGCTGCCGGCGACGGCCTCCCAGTCGCCGCTCTCCCAGGTTGCGGTCACGATCTCGAGCGTGCGCTGCATGAACGTGGCGGGAAGCGCCGAGAGCACGGCAGAGACCACGATGCACAGGATGACGAGCGGCAGCATCTTGGGATAGAACGAGAAGAGCATCTTGATGAGGCGGCCGAGCGTCTTGCCGCGGCCCCTGCGGCGACGGGCCTGCGGGACCTGGCGGCCGGCCACGTTCTGGCGCTCCGGCGCGCGCTCCGGCCCGGTGGGCTGGTTGGAGCCGGTCACGTTCTTGAGGATGTTCTCTGCGGAGTTGTTGTTAGCGGCCATTCGTCTCACCTCCCTTCGCGGACGCGGTGGGCATGGGGGCGTCCTTCTCGTCCGCGTCCTTCTCGTTGGCGTCCTGGCTCGTGCGGTTCTGGGCGAGGTAGGTGTCGCGGTAGAACGGGCAGCTCTTCATGAGCTCGTCGTGGGTGCCGAGACCTGCCACGTGTCCGTTGTCCAGCACGAGGATGCGGTCTGCGTCCTGCACGGAGCTCACGCGCTGCGCGATGATGATCTTGGTGGCCTCGGGGAGGTAGGTCTTGAGGCCCTCGCGGATGAGCGCGTCGGTCTTGGTGTCAACGGCCGAGGTGGAGTCGTCGAGGATGAGCACCTTGGGGTGCTTGAGCAGGGCACGCGCGATGCACAGGCGCTGCTTCTGGCCACCGGAGACGTTGGTGCCGCCCTGCTCGATGTAGTAGTCGTACTTCTGGGGCAGCTGCTGGATGAACTCGTCGGCCTGCGCGAGCTTGCAGACCTCCACGAGCTCGTCGTAGGTGGCGGATGGGTTGCCCCAGCGCAGGTTCTCCTTGATGGTGCCACTGAAGAGCACGTTCTTCTGCAGGACCACGGCTACGTTGTTGCGCAGGAACTCGAGGTCGTAGTCGCGCACGTCCACGCCGCCCACCTTCACGGAGCCCTCCGTGACGTCGTAGAGGCGGCTGATGAGGTTCACGAGCGAGGTCTTGGCTGAGCCCGTGCCTCCCATGATGCCTATGGTTTCGCCGCTCTTGATGTGAAGGTTAATCTCGGCAAGCGCGCGGTGCTCGGCCTTCTCGGAGTACTTGAAGGTCACGTTGTCAAAGTCGATCGAGCCGTCCACCATCTCGGTCTCGGCGTGGGCGGGGTTCTTGATCGTGGGCTCGGTGGTGAGAACCTCGCAGATGCGCTCGGCGCTCTCCTGGGCCATGGTGATCATGGCAAAGACCATCGAGACCATCATGAGGGCCATGAGGATCATGAAGCCGTAGGTGGTGAGCGCCGAGAGCTGGCCCACGTTGAGCAGGCTGCCCTGGCTGGAGATGATGAGGTAGCTGCCAAACTGCAGCGTCACGGCAAAGACGGCGTACACGGCGAAGTTCATCATCGGCGTGTTGAGCGCGAGGATCTTCTCGGCACGCGTGAAGTCCGCGCAGACGTCCCGGGCGGCGCGACCGAACTTCTCCTTCTCATAGTCCTGGCGCACGTAGCTCTTGACGTCGCGCATGCCGGTGACGTTCTCCTCGATGGACTCGTTGAGGGCGTCGTACTTGTGGAAGACCGAGCGGAAGATGGGGTGCACGGTGCGCACGACCTTGTAGAGGCCAAAGCCCAGGATCGGCACGATGACCACAAAGACGAGCGCGAGCGGGCCGGCCATGATGAAGGCCATGACAATGCCCGCAATCAGCAAAAACGGGCAGCGGATGGCGGTGCGGATGATCATCATGTAGGCGAGCTGCACGTTGGTGATGTCCGTGGTGAGGCGCGTCACGAGAGACGAGCTCGAGAACTGGTCGATGTTGGCAAAGCTGAAGCGCTGCACGGCGGCAAAGACGTCGTGGCGCAGGTTCATGGCCAGGCCGCAGGACGCCTGGCTGCACGTGACGCCGGCGCCGATGCCAAAGGCGAGGGACGCCAGCGCCATCGCCACGAGGACGCCCGCGTAGGGGAGCAGCTGGGCGAGCGTTGCGCCGGCCTGGATCGAGTTGATGAGCTGGGCGGTCACAAAGGGGATGGCAACCTCCATGACGACCTCGCCAGAGACGATGATCGGCGTGGCGATCGATGCCCCCTTGAACTCGCGGATGCTCCTGCCGAGCGTGCGGATGACGTCGCGCCCGGAGAGCCCTTGCTCTTCTTTGCTCTTCTTCATATGACTCCTTTCGACAAGTGGTCATTTTGCGCCCGTGAACGGTTGATTTCAAGGTACCGTGCGATTATTCCCACGGTACCTTCAAATCATTGTGCGGACGGTCCTTCTCCCCATACCGTCCACTGGTCGCACGCTCGTGAGGCAAGGGCGGCATGAGGGCAAAAACCCATCCCAAGGCGTCCGGGTGCCGCCCGTACCTATCGGCAGGAGGATTGTAAGCTCAGCAAGAACGGGAGAAATACCAGCTCAGAAGCAATTGTAAGGTCGAGAAGAACCTCACCTTACAATCCGGACGCCAATTGTAAGGCCCTTTGTAAACCCAACGTAAACGGCTGTCAGGCTCCCGTAATGCATCGCCGGCCACGAAAAACGGCCGCCGAGAAGCCCGTAGGATTCCATTCGAAACGGCCCGCCCCAGGGCCGGTCAATCCACGGGAAAGGATTAGCATGTCCAAGTTTGATCTCTCTCGCCGTCAGTTCATTGGCGCCCTCGGCGCCACCGCCGCCATTGCCGGCCTCGCCGCCTGCGGAAACACCGGCAACACCGGCACCGACACTCCCAGCGACTCCACCGAGGGCACGGACACCGCCGCGCTCGTGGGCTCCATCTCCTGCTCCGGTGCCACCTCCTTCCAGCCGCTCGTCGAGAAGGCCCGCGACGCCTTCCAGGACGCCAACCCCGACGTCTCCGTCGCCATCTCCGGCGGCGGCTCCGGCCAGGGCCTCTCTCAGGTTGCCGAGGGCTCCGTGCAGATTGGCCGCTCCGACGTCTTTGCCGAGGAGAAGCTCGAGGCCGACCAGCTCGAGGGCCTCGTTGACAACCAGGTCTGCATCGTGGGCATGGGCCCCATCGTGAACGCTGGCGTTGACGTCACCGACCTCACCACCGATCAGCTCAAGGGCATCTTCCTCGGCCAGATCACCGACTGGTCCGAGGTGGGCGGCACCGCCGGCGCCATCCAGGTCATCCAGCGCGAGGCCGGCTCCGGCACCCGCGCCACCTTCGAGGCCGCCGTCCTCGGTGGCGAGGTTGCCCCGGACAGCTTCCGCCCCGTTGCCGAGGTCGACTCCTCGGGCACCGTCGTGGAGCAGGTTGCCGCCACCGCCGGCTCCATCTCCTACGTGGCCTTCAACTACATGGAGAACGACGGCATCAAGTCCCTCACCGTCGACGGCGTTGAGCCCACGCAGGAAAACGTCGAGTCCGGCGACTTCAAGATCTGGGCGTACGAGCACATGTACACCCGCGAGGACGAGGACGAGTCCACGGCTGCCGTGACCAAGGCCTTCATCGAGTTCATGCTCTCCGACGACTTTGCCGCCACGGTGGTGGAGGAGGGCTTCATCCCCATGGCCGACATGCAGGTCAAGAAGGACGCCGACGGTAACATCACCGCCGCCTAGCCCAGCCTAACCCTTCCCACGGCGGCGTCCCCAAGCGCGGGGGCGCCGCCGTACTCTTGACGAGAAAGGCTCCTCCATATGGCAAACCTCATGCCCAAGCGGAGGCTCGAGAACATCGGCTTGGGAATCACGGGCTTCTGCGTCGCGCTCGTCGCGCTCGTCGTGGTCACGCTCATCTTCATGGTGGCCCAGCAGGGCCTCACCACGTTCTTCGTTGACGGCCTGAACCCGATCGACTTCTTCTTCGGCCAGAACTGGATTCCCGAGCAGGAACGCTACGGCGCGCTGCCCATGATCGTGGGCTCCTTTGCCGTCACGCTGCTCTCCACCCTCTTTGCCCTGCCCATCGCCATCGGCTCCGCGATCTTTGTCGTGGAGGTGGCGCCCACGTTTGGCCGCCGCGTCTTCCAGCCGTTCATCGAGCTTCTCGTGGGCATCCCGTCAGTTGTCTACGGCGTCCTGGGCCTCTACGTGGTCAACGCGTTCGTGAAGGCGATCTTCGGCGATGCCGCGCCCACCGGCGCCGGCATCCTCTCCGGCTCGATCGTGCTCGCCATCATGATCTTGCCGACGATCACCACGCTCTCGATGGACGCGCTGCGCGCCGTGCCCAACCAGTATCGCGAGGGCTCCTACGCCCTCGGCTGCACGCGCTGGCAGACCACCTGGCACGTCGTGCTCAAGAGCGCGACG
>DXAB01000187.1 GCA_019117265.1 Candidatus Olsenella pullicola | reverse complement strand
CCTCGAATCGGCGCTCGCGGGCCTGGCGGCGGCGCTCCCAGACCTCATCGAATTGGACGGGAGCCTCTTCGACGGCAAGCTCGGAGCGGAGCTTGGCGACCTGCTCGCCGCATGCAAGCATGAAGGTGTTCAGGCCTGCACCGGTAACCGCCGAGACGGCGAAGAACATATGGCCGTCTTCGAGGGCGGCACGCTTGAGCTCCTCGACACGTTCCGACATGCCCGAGACGTCGCACTTGTTTGCGACGACCACCTGGGGACGATCGGCAAGGTCTGAGGCATAGCGCGAGAGCTCCTCGTTGATCACGCGATAGTCCTCCACCGGGTCGCGTCCCTCGAAGCCGCCGGTAATATCGACCACGTGCAAAATCAAGGCGGTGCGTTCTATATGGCGAAGTCACCTTTGTCAGCCTACCCCGTCGCCCTTGCCATCACCTCTGCCGTCAACAACGGGGGCCGCCGGATCTACCACCCGGCGGCCCCGTTGGGTTACGTCGCGGAGAGCCCGTACCAGGCAACGCCCTCGTCGCGCCAGCCGATCTTCATCAGCGCATCGCGCTCGTCAGCGTCGGACGTGTAGTGGTGGGTCGTGGTCTGCTCGTAGGGGTTGAAGAGACGGTAGAGCGGTCGCGCGCCCTCGTCCTTCTCGCCCGCGGAGTGCCAGGCAACGCCCTCCTGCTCCCAGCCCAGCTTTGCCAGGGCCTCGTACTCCTCGGCGTCCATGGTGTAGTGGTGGTCGCCACCCTCGGCGAAGGGGTTGTAGAGGCGATAGACCTCGGCTCCCTCCCTGGGTGCAATCCAGCCCACGCCCTCGTCGGTCCAGCCGATGCCCACGAGAGAGGCTCGCTCGGCGGGGTCGCTCGTGTAGAAGTGCTCGCCGCTCCAGCGGTTGTAGAGCCGGTACATCACCTCGGAGTCCCTAGGCAGCGCGGGGATGTCCTCACCCTCCTTCACGACCTCCTCGCACACGGAGCAGACCTGGTCGCCGGTGTATCCCTTGGATGTGGTCGTTGCCTCCTTGGCACCCACGAGCACGATTCTGTGGTCAGCCTTGGCGATGGTCTCACCCTTCTCCAGAAGGGCGTCGCACTCGGAGCAGACCACGTCACCCGTGTAGCCCTCGGCGGAGCAGGTGGCCTCGCGCGCGCCCACGGTCACGGGTGTGTGCTCGACCCTCTCGATGGTCTCTCCGCGGCCAAGAAGCGCGCCGCACACGGAGCAGACCTTGTCGCCGGTATAGCCCTCGGAAGCGCAGGTGGCCTTGCGTGCTCCCTCCGTCTTGGGCGTGTGACCCGTCGGCGCAATGTCGCCAAGCTCAAGGGTGTCCGAGAAGGACTTCCCTCCAAGCTCGACCTTCGCCGTATAGGTGGCAACGCCCTCGCCGGTGCATGTGGGGTCCTCGCTCGTCCTGGACGTCACCGTGGCGTCAACGGTCTGGACGTGGCTCGCGTCGTGCGCGCACGCAAACGTTGCCGTGGCGGAGGAGCCGTCCTCGGACCACTCCCACGTGGGCTCGCCCCACTCGTGGTCAATGGCGGGGATGACGTCCCCGTCGCGCTTGTCGGTAAAGCGCGCGCCCTCAAAGCTCACGGCAGCCGTGACGACCATGCGGCCGTCGTCGGTGCAGGTGGCATCAGGCTCGGGAGCCGTGGTGACCGTAGCCTCCACGTCCCTCTTCTCGCCGCAGACGCACGCAAAGTGCGCGGTGGCGGCGGAGTTGTCCGTCTCCCAGGTCCAGCTGGGCGTGCCCCACACATGCGAGTGAACCACGTTCTCAACGATCGTGGCCCCAATACTCACGGGTCCCGTCACCAGATACGTCTCGCCCGGCGTAAACTCCTCGCCGTTCACCGTAAGGCCAACCAGGATGTAGCCCTCGTTCGGCACGGCGTTGATCGTGATGACGTCGCCGTAGCTCAGAGAGTCGGTGCCAGGGGTCACGTCCTGGTCTCCGCGCCTCACCACAACGCTGCCGTGCTCAACGGTCGCCGGCACCTCGAGGTCGTACGTCTCGATCGTCTTGAAGTACGCGTCAACGGAGCTGTTGGCCACAAGCGTGAGCTCGTAGCTGTCCTCTGTGACCAGGCCCTCGCTCGCCGGCACGAACGTGGTGACGGTGCCCTCCGTCACTCCCCACTTGAGGAAGCGGCTGCCACCGTCAGCCGTCGCTGCAAAGTCGACCTGCGTATCGGGGACAAACTTCTGGCCGCTCGTCACCTGCGCCCCGTTGGCGGACGCGGTCAGGGTTCCGCTCCCGCCGGACTCGCCCCGCACGTCAAACTCAAGCGTGTAGAGCAGGTCGGCCTCAAACGTGGCGCCCACGGTGAGACTGTCAAGGACCCGCAGCGTGACGCTATCCGTGTCGTCCTCATAGTCCGCAAAGCCGTCGGTCCAGCCGATGAAGTTGTAGAAGTCGTCAGGCATCGCCGTGAAGGTCAGCTCGGTGCCGCGCGCAACGGTGATGGTGCCGTTGTCGTCGGGGGTCAGGACGCTGTCGCCGCTCTTGACCTCGATCTGGCCACCGTCTCCCACGCTGAGCGTCACCGTGCGCGAGACCGCCGGGTCGGTGATCGGCACAAAGACTGGCGTGACCTTGTGCACGTTCTCATACGGATAGAAGGTGAGCTCGTTGCCAACGGCGTCAATCACGCTGTTGCCCGAGGACGAGGAGACGTGCCACTCCTTGAGGGCGTACCCGTCGGCGGGCGTGGCGACAAACTCGACCGGCCCGGAGACCTCCGCCCCAGAGGCGTCGATCTCGTTGCCGGAGCTGGTGTGTGCCTCAACGGTTCCGGTAACGTTGCCGCTGCCGTCCGTGACCTCGTCCACGTAGCTCACGACGCTCTTGTCGACCACCTTCTCGCTCGTGACCTCAATGGACGTGTTCTCGTACATGACGAAGTTGAACCGTCCGTCGGTCATGTTGACGGACTCCGGCTCCTCGCCCTCCTGGGTGAGCGTCACGCCCGTGATGGTGTACCCGTCCTTGGGGGCAACGCTCACGTAGACGATGGTCTCCTCGGGGACCTTCTCGCCGCTCTGGATGTCAACGTTTCCCAGGTGAGAGGCCGTGAGCTCGACCTCGTCGTCATCGTAGGCAAGGGTGAGCGCCTTCATGCCCTTGGGCGTCTTGATCGCGGCCTCGTTGGACCAGACGCTCTCCTTGCCGCCGCTCAGCGTGGTGACCACAAAGACGTAGTCGGTGTTGGACTCCAGGCCCTCAACGCGGTACTCGAGGGCGTCCTTGGACAGCGGCTTGTCGTTGAGCTTCCGGTACGTCCCGTCCTCATTGCGCACGTACACGTTGTATCCGTCAACGGCGACGCGACCGTCGACCGAGGGGTCGACCCAGCTGAGATCGACGCTCGTCTCGTCCGCCTGGCGAGCCGTGAGCTCGCTCACCGCCGGCGGGGGCGCCGAGATGTTTGAGACGTTGTAGCCGATGACCAGGGCCTTATCGCCCGCAGCGCCCAGGTCAACCTCGTCCTTGCCCAGGTTCCAGGTAAAGCCGTAGGAGCGCGTGACGCTCTCGGGGATGCCGTACTCCTCAAGCAGGTACTTCCAGTCGAGGTCCTGGACCGTGCCGCTCGTCTCGGTCTCGCTCGACGTGGTCTTTGAGGTGCTGTTGCCCGCCATCTTCTCGAGGCTGTAGTTGACGCCGGCCATCACGGAGAACATCCCCATGTTGAAGCCCGTCGTCGCGGAGATCTCAAACGAGAAGCCCGTCTCCTGCTCGATGGTCTCGGTCGTTGCCTGGCCGGTCGAGCTCGCGCTCGACGTCTCGCCGCCGTTGTAGCCGAGCTGGTAGGTGTTGTTGCTCACCTGGTCGAGCGAGGTCCCGTAGCCCCAGGGGTTGCCCTCCTGGCCCAGGTAGCTGAGGTCGAGCTCCTCCATGGGGGTGTACTTGTTGTCCGTCCCCTCCGCCATCATAGCGTTATAGACGCCAACGAAGCTGTTGTAGTCCTCAACAGACATCTGGACGTACGTGGGCGTCTTGGGGACGGAGACGGTGATGCCAGACTCATCAAGATCCACCCACTCCGTACCGTCCTTGTTCATGAGCTGGTAGTTGTAGTTGAAAATCGGCGTGCGGTAGACCACCACGCTGTCATAGGCCTTGGCGGTGAAGCTGTCCGTGACGGAGCGCGTGAGCGTGTTCTCAAAGCTCCTGGACCAGCTGTTGACGTAACCTGCCTCCGCCTCCACGTTAACGACGGGGGTCTCCACGCCGAAGGCGCCGCCAATGCTGTAGGACTTGCTCTCGGAGGTTCCCTCCGTGTACTCGTAGGTCTGCGTGAAGGTATAGGTGGTGGCGCCGGCGTCGTTGCCAATGTCGATCTCGTCGAAGTAGGGCGCCATCTGGAGAACGGCGAGCACCTTCGGGTCAGCGTAGACGTAGGACTTGCCCATGTAGCGCGCCATCACGCCGTCCTTGTCGCGGTCCATGGGAGTGATGACGATGGTAGTTCGATAGCCGCCGCCCGTGTCGGAGATGATGTAGTCGCTCTTAACGTCGAAGAATCGTGTCTGATCCGTGCCGCCCATGCTCCCTACTGGGCCGCCGTGGCCGTCGTAGTTTTTGCCGCCGATCATGCCGAGCATGTAGAAGTAGTCATTCTGGTTTCTATCCTTGAGCACGATGACGTACATGACCTGCTCGTAGCCCCACTCGTTGCCGTCGAAGTTGCCCGCCACGATGGACTGCAGATAGACCTCATCGATAATCTCATCATCAGCGCCGGCGTCGTCTTCGTTGAAGTACCCGGGAGTGTACAGGCGCTCTGGCGTCGACGTGCTCAGGTCGAAGAGCGCACCGCCCATGAAGACGTACTCCGCGGCGGCTGCGCCGTTCATGGCCACGCACTCAATGTCCATCGGGGAACGGCGCGTCTCGCCTCCCGTTCCACCGGCGAACCACGCGTTGGAGCCCACCTCAGAGAGGGTGGTCGTGCCCGCCTCCCCTCCCGGGTCTGCGAACGTGCCGTCCTCGCGGGCGTTCAGCGTGATGATGACCCAGCTCTCACCATTAATCGACCATCCGCCGCGATCCGCCGCGTCGTAGGAGTTCGTCTTGGACGTGATGGTGTTCTTGGACCCTGCGACCACGATCTCGTCCACGCCGTCCCCGTCAACGTCACCGGCGGCGATGCCCGGGGCGGCAGGCGCGGTCAGCTTGTACCTCAGCCCGTCACGATCCTCGCGCCGGAGCTGGCAGAAACCGCTCTGCTGGTTGTCAAAGACCACGCGACCATCGCTTGCGCCATAGGCAACGTTCAACATCGGGAAGAAGTAGGCACAGTCCCAATTTCTGTTATCCTCTCCGCCCGCTCCGCCGTTCAGGTAGGACACGACGGCGAGGTCGTCGATGCCGTCACCGTTGAAGTCTCCGGTGGCAAGGTCGGCAGACATCTTGTCGTGCTCATAGGTACTGTCGTCGAGCTCATGACCGTGGTTCTCCTCCACGTACTTCCAGTGCAGGAGAGACTTGTTCTGACTGCTCCTGCAGGTGATTTTGTTTGAGCTCGCGTCGTAGGAGAGCTGCGCCAGGCCATACGTATAGTTGTTGGTCAGCACGTGGGCCACGAGCGTCTCGTGCCCTGAGCCGTCATAGTCGCCGGCCGTGATGGCGAGGTAGTTTCCACCAGTCCACGCTTGGACCCCGTTCATCCAGCCGGCGTTTTCAAAGCTAAACGTGGCGCTCTCGTTGCCCTGCGTGGTGTCGACAACCACGATGACGATCTCGCCATCATGCTCGCTGGTTGCGGCATGGCCAATGTAGGCAACGTGGTCCTTGCGCCCGCTGCCCGTGGGGTCAAAGGCCACCGACTCAACGTGGTACAGCTCCTTGAGCACGTCCACCGCGCTGCTGCCGTAGAGGCCCGCGCTCTCAAAACCGTTCTTGTTGCCATTGAGCTCGAGATAAAGGCCGCTGTCCACCCGCGTGTCGTACCAGCCAAGGTCAACGTCATGGCCGTTTTCCTTGTTCCGGTACACCATGAGCTCGCTCTCGGTGTTCAGCAGGAATGGCTGGTTCTTTGGCTGTCCGTACGGGTTCTCCTCGCTGTTCTCGTCAAAGCCGGCAGGCTTCACCGAGTCCATCTTAAGGATGGTGTCAAACTGATTGCCCCCATCAGCCGCCAGGGCAGGAACCGCCGCAAACGGAAGCGAGGAGAGCGCGAGGGTCGCGCTCAGCGCAGCGGACACGATTCGTTTGCGCATTGCTTCCTCCTTTGTCTTGTTTCTCTCGTCTTGGGTCGAACGGTTACTTGCCCTCGGGCGCCTCAACGCCGTACCAGGCGATGCCCTCGTGGCGCCAGCCAAGCTCTACCAGGGCGTCGTTCTCCTCGCGACTGGTGGTGTAGTTGTGGGTGCCGGTCTGCACGTACGGGTTGAACTGGCGCAGGATGGCAACGACGTTGTCGTCGAGCTCGTCGGCAGAGTGCCAACAGACGCCCTCCTGCTCCCAGCCGAGCCCGCCGAGCGCGTCGTACTCCTCCGCGCTCATGGTGTAGTGGTGGTCGCCCGTCTCGGAGTAGGGGTTGTAGAGGCGGTAGACCTCGGCGCCCTCGGTCGGCGCGTACCAGCCGATGCCCTCCGGGGTCCAGCCGACGGTCACCAGGACGTCGCGCTCCTCGGCGCTGCCCGTGTAGAAGTGCTCGCCGGTCCAGCGGTTGTAGAGGCGATACATTGCCTCAACGCCCACCGGGAGAGCGGGGATGACCTCGCCCCTCTGGATGAGCTCGTCGCAGACGGAGCAGACGACGTCTCCGGTGTAGCCCACGGAGCTGGTGGTTGCCTCCTCGGCACCCACGAGCTTGGGAGTGTGGGCGAGCTTGGGCGTGGCCTTGCCCTTCTCCACAAGGGCATCGCAGACGGAGCAGACCTCGTCGCCCGTGTAGCCCTCGGAGCTGCAGGTGGCATCCTTGGCGCCCATGGTCTTCGGAGTGTGGGCGAGCTTGGGCGTGGCCGTGCCCTCCTCGACAAGCGCACCGCAGACGGAGCAGACCTCGTCGCCGGTAAAGCCCTCGGAGGTGCAGGTGGCGTCACGCGCGCCCTTGACCTCGGGCGTGTGCGGGAGCACGTCGACGTCCGCGAGCTCCGTGGTGGTTGTGTAGGAGGTGCCCTCAAAGGTCAGCTCGGCGGTGTAGACGGTCGTGCCCTTCTCGGTGCAGGTGGGCGCCTTGCCGGCGGCTGAGCTCACCTCGGCGTACATGACCTTGAGGTGGGTGCCGTCGTTCTTGCAGGAGAAGGCAGCCGCACAGACGCTCCCGCCCTCGTACCACTGCCAGGTGGGCTCTCCCCACACGTGATTGGAGAGGTCGAGCTCGCCATATTCCTCGCCGCAGTACTCGCAGACGGCACGTGCGGTGCAGGTGGCGGGGTCACCGGAGTGGACGTGGCGAAGAATGCGCACGTAGGCGGCTTTGCTCAGGCCGTGGTAGCTGTTGAGCGTGACGGCGCTGGCAAATGGGGACCTCTGGGTGCCGTCCGCGCTCGCATAGTGGGTGGCCTCGGCCTCGGAGGCGCCGGTCCACAGGTCGACCTTCTCGCCGGCAACGGGCTCGATGGAGACGCCCCTCTCGCCAAAGACGCCGCCCCGGGCCGTGACGACGGAGTCACCGGTGACCGAGATGGTTCCGTAACTGGAGCGCAGGCTGTTGGGCTTGGACTCCGTGGTCACCGTAGCGTCCGAGATGTCAATGTCGCCGTCCACGTTCACCGCAACGGACATGCTGCTGGCACTGAGCGTGGCGTCCGTCACCGAGAGGTCCTTCTCGGCAACCAGGCCATAGGCTCCCGACCCGTCTGCGGTGAGAGAGCTTTCCTCGAAAAGGAAGATGCTCTGGTCAGTTTTGACGGAGGTGCCCGCGGAGGTCAGGCTGACCTGCGCTCCCCCGCCCACCTCAAGCGAAAGGCCCTCGAGCACGATGCCCGAGTGCTCGGTAGACGTCAGGCTGAGCACAACGTCGTCAATGGAGAGCACGGCAGGAGCGGTGGTGTCATCCACCTGCAGGGCGTCCGAGCCGGACTCGACAACAAGGCTTGCGCCCTCGTCTCCGGCAATGGCCACGGAGCCCTTCTCCACGCCGTTGCCGTAGATGCCGCGCCGCGAGGAGGTGATCTTGTTGGCGCCTGTCAGCTCGATGTTCAGCGGGCCCGTGAACCGGATTCCGTCGCCGCTTCCAGCATCGATGGTGGCGTTGTCGAGCGTGAGGGTGTTGGTGGTGGCGTCGTAGCTCGCCGCGCCCTCGCCGCACGTCAGAGAGCCCTGGGCGGAGAGCATGTCGGTGCCGAGTATCCGCAGCTCCGTCACGCTCTCCGCCGATGCCACGGAAGGCATCAGCGCCAACACGCATGCAGACGCAACGAGCGCCACAAATCTCTTCTTCATACGCCCCACTCTCCTTTTCTGGAATGCCCGTGCGGCATGAGACAGCGTCTCCTCAATTTTCACTTGAGCGAGAAGCGCTGCCATCACCCGCCTGAGTGGGGAAAATGGGTATTGAGTTGCGTGCGTGGGCCGCCTATGAAAGCATGAATCGGCTCAGGTCCTGACGGCGCGTGATGCCGAGCTTTTGCAGCGAGCTGGAGATGTAGCTCTTCACGGTGTTCACCGAGACGCCCATATGCTGCGCGATCTCCTGGTTGGTCCAGCCGCGCGCGGCCAACATGGACGCGGCAAACTCCGTGGTGGTGAGGTCGTCCGCCACGGCGGCACCGGTTGCGGGGTTGTGGATGCGCCGCCAGCCCGCGGAGAAGCGATACGTGATCGCGATGATGCGCTTGAAGTCCTCGGGCCAGGTGGGCTTGATCGCCGCCTCGAGCATGCCGCCCAAAAGGCCGTGATGCTCGCCAAAGGCCTCGATGAGGTCATCTGGGAGGGCGAGCTCCCACGCGGCGAGCAGGTGGCGGCGGGCGTCATCCGTGCGGCGCAGGCTCATGAGGTCCATCACGGCAATAAGGTGCAGGTAGATGCTGGGAATGGGATAGACCTCATCCTGCACCATAAGGGCCGTCTCGGCAATGCCCAGACTCAGGGAGTAGTCACCCTTGAGGTAGACGGCGTGGGCACGAACATAGCACGCAAAGGAACGCAGCCCCGGCGGAAGGAGCGGGAGCATCTCATGCGCGTCAGGCAGGTTATCGGGCGCAGGGAGGTGCAGGAGCACGCTTGCCGCTTGGGCGATGAACGCCTCGGCGGCGCGGAGCTGCGGGATCTCCTCGGAAGCGGCGGCAAGAACGCCGCGCGCTCCCTCGAGGGCACTTCTTGCCAGGTCAATGCGGCCCAGGGGCAGGTTCGCATAGGCACAGATGAGGCAGGCGGAGAGGCGCGTGTCAAGGTCATCGCTTCCGAGATGTTGCTCGGCAAGCGCAAGCGCCTCCTCGGGATTGCCGCCAAAGTAGGCAAGCTCGGCACGGGCGATGTCCCGGCGCGGGCCTTCCTCAAGGGACTCCACAAACTCGCGACAGTGGCCAGGCGCAAAGGCGGTGTTCATGAGAGGCATGAGGTTGGCGTGGTCGCCCGAGATGCGGCGCGGGCGCGGTACGGGATGCTGCGTCAGACAGGCACGGCGCGGGTCAGACGGCTTGAGGGCAGAGACCGGAATGCGCCACGAGCCGCCGAACTTCTCGGCACCGCTAATGCGACTCTGGGCACACAGCTTCTGAACAAGACGCTCGGAGATGCCCCAGCGACGGGCCGCATCCCGTACGGTCATGAATTCCAAACTGCACCCCCGCCCTTCTTCCCAGCTCTCATAGCATAACCTCATGCAATGGGAAAGCGTTCGGGATTTCGAACACTTATATTGCGGGAGGGGGGGGCTTTGAGGACAACTTCCGGCAGGGGTGACAAAAGTTGACAAAAGTGACAGGGTAGATTGTCATCATCCGTATCCTCTGTCAGAGCCGAAATGGTGCCCAGCGGCAGTGACGGCAGCGCGAGAAGCGCACTCTGCGCCGCGGCCGTGATGCGTCAAGGCGTGTGCATGGGGTCGCGCTCGCATGAGAAAGTGGATGCCGCTTACGCCTTCGCCGTCAATCGTAGCGTTCTGAAGGGTCAGCGTGTTGGTCTGTGCATCGTAGCTGGCAGCTCCCTCACCTCAGGCCACAGAAGACGTGACAAGCGGGTCCGTACCAAGGACGCTCAGCGTGACTGCGTCCTCAGCGGGCACCGGTGCGGGCGAGAGCAGCGTCACGCAAATACGGACGCAGCGAGTTTAATACCCCTTCTTCTCATATGCACCATCTCCTTACGCGGCGGTTCAGTTACAGAAGTCATTAATTGGTAGGAGAGGTGGGAGGAACGGGAGGTTTTGAGGCGCATCCTTCTTACCACCACTCCATTGGAAACCTAGCAGGTAGTGGTTGTTTGACAAATTTGTGCGTAATTTGATTTATTCATTACTTTGTCAAACTTCCACTACCTGCTAGGTTTGGAGCTGAAGGCGTGACGCATGGGCTCGCGCCGCAAACGGCCGCCTACGTAGCCCCCCCGGAAATTAACGCGGTTTGGGTTCCTGAAAATGGTCATCTTATCAACAAAAGCCCAGTTAATGCTTTTTCTTCAGGAACCCAAACCGCGTTAATTTCCGGAGCGAGGGTAAAAGAAGCTGGCCCCACGCTACATTCTCGCCGCTCAAGGCTGGAATCGGCGGATGGTGAAGTGCTGCGGGCAGTCTCCCTCCTCGCCCGGCAGCTCAAGGAAGCCCTCTCGTAGCGTGACCCAGCGCGTACGCCCAGCGTAGGCAACCCACTCGCCGTTGTCGGACATGTGCACGAGCGTCGTGGGCCCCGTGGCCTCGCGCTCCAATTTGTCGAGAAAAGCCACGAGCACCGGTGTGTCAAAGGGGTTGAAGAGGTAGATGTGCGTGTATCCGGTAAGCGGCAGGTCGAGCACGCTGCCTGAGATCACGTTCGCTTGCTCGTAGCGCATGGACCACGCAGCTGCCTCCGCAGCGAGGTCGGTGTCCAGCTCAACGCCCGTGACGAATCCCGGCAGGCCCGATCCCACAAAGTACGCGAGCACGCGACCAGCCCCACAGCCCACGTCAAGCAGGTGCGATCCCGCGTCAAAATCCAACCCGCCGAGAAGGTCCTCGAGCACGGAATACGGCGTCGCCGTTGGGTCGTGCGCGCCCTTTGCGGCGTGACGGGTCTTCTCGGCTCGCCCGAGCGGACGACCAGCAATGGCAAGGTCCCGAAGGGCATCAACGTCAAGCATAGTGTTCGAGCTCCTTAACTGGACGGCTTTTCGCTGGAGCACAGATCAAAAAGGAACGCGAGAAAAGCGGAGCCGCAGGACCCCCCGCGACTCCGCTCCAACTCACAAGTAATTGATTAGATTTTTTATTCCCACTCGATTGTTCCGACAGGCTTTGGCGTGAGGTCGTACGTCACACGGCAGATGCCCGGGACCTCGGCGAGGATGCGGTCGGTGATCTTCTTGAGCAGCGCCCAGTCGAGCTCGGGCACCGTGGCGGTCATGGCGTCGACGGTGTTGACGGCGCGGATGATGGCAGGCCAGTCGTAGGCGCGCTTGCCGTCGCGAACGCCGGTGGCGCGCATGTCCGGCACCACGACGAAGTACTGCCAGACCTTGCCGGCAAGACCCGCCTCGGCAAACTCCTCGCGCAGGATGGCGTCGGCCTCGCGCAGCGCCTCCAGGCGGTCGCGGGTGATGGCGCCGAGGCAGCGCACGCCCAGGCCCGGGCCCGGGAACGGCTGCCGCTCGACCATGCCCTCGGGCAGCCCGAGCGCGCGGCCCACTACGCGAACCTCGTCCTTGAAGAGCAGACGCACGGGCTCCACGAGCTCAAACTGCAGGTCGTCGGGCAGACCGCCCACGTTGTGGTGCGCCTTCACGCCGTCGGACTCAACGATGTCCGGGTAGATGGTGCCCTGAGCCAGGAAGTCCACGTCGTCGGCCACCTTACGGGCCTCCTCCTCAAAGACGCGGATGAACTCGGCGCCGATGATCTTGCGCTTGCGCTCGGGCTCGGTCACGCCGGCGAGCAGGTCAAGGAAGCGATCGGTGGCGTCCACGTAGACGAGGTTGGCGTCCATCTGGTTCTTGAAGACGTCAACGACCTGCTCGGACTCGCCCTTGCGCATGAGGCCGTGGTTCACGTGCACGCAGATGAGCTGCCTGCCGATGGCCTTGATGAGAAGCGCGGCAACCACAGAGGAGTCAACGCCGCCGGAGAGGGCGAGAAGAACCTTCTTGTCGCCAACCTGCGCGCGGACGGCCTCAACCTGCTCGTCGATGAAGGCCTGCGCGAGCTCGGGGGTGGTGATGCGCTCCATGTTGTCGGGGCGCTTGTTGGGAAGGTCCATGCCAGCTCCTTTGTTCGGGGACTTTCAGCCACCCACAATTCTACCGTGTGCGCGGCGGCACAACGATGACGTCGTAGCGAACGGCCTTGCCGGAAAGCTGGTGGCTCGGCCTCGCGCCCGCGAGCAGCGGGCCCTTGGGCGGTCGCTTGATCACCACCTTGCGCGGGCGCGCGGCCAGCGCCGCCCCCAGAAGCTCCGCCTCGTCATCGCACGGCCGCTCCAGGCGATGTAGCAGCTGGAACTTCTTCTTCACCGCCGCGCTCTTGGTGCGCTCGGGAAACATGGGGTCGAGAAAGACCACGTCGGGCGCGGGGCCGCTCGCTGCCAGCTCGCGCAGGCCGGCAATGGAATCGCCCTTCACGAGCTCCATGCGCGCCACAATCGGCGCCAGCTCCGGCACGGCCGCCGCCCGCCCGAGCGCATCCTGCAGCAGCGCCGCAATCACCGGGTCCTTCTCGTACATGATCACCGAGAAGCCCGTGGCCGCCAGAAGCAGCGAGTCCTCCCCCAGCCCGGCCGTTGCGTCAACCGCCACCGGTGTCTCCGCACCCCGCACCCGCGCCGCGCGCACGAGCAGCTCGCGGCTCAGGCGGTCCGGCCGCAGGCGAGGCAAGAGCCGCGTGAAGTCCGCGCGCAGCACCATGCCGTCCCCCACAAGGGCAAGGCCCTCGGCGTCGCGCCGCAGTTCAACGCCCTCACTATGAGTCGCTTCCGTCAAAGTTCCCGCCCCCTCTCGCGCAATGGTGCCGCCTTGCTCTAGCATGACACGCAAACCACGGCGAGTCGAGCAGGAGGATGCATGGAGCAGGCACAGACGGCGAGAAAGGCCAAGGTCCCCGTTCGGCTGGGCCTCACCGTGATCTGCGCGGGCGGCTTCATGGACGCGTACTCGTACCTGCTGCACGGCAAGGTCTTTGCCACGGGGCAGACGGGCAACATCGTGCTCCTGTGCATGAACCTTGCCGAGGGAGCGTGGCTGGGCGTCCTGCACTACCTCGCCTCGATCCTTGCCTTTGTCCTGGGCATCATGCTCTCGCGCCACGTGCTCGTGCGCGTTCACGGGCACGCCACGCACCGCATGCAGCGCTGGGTGGCCGTCTTTGAGGCGGTGGCGTTTGCGGGCATTGCGCTGATTCCGTTGAGCGCGCCCGATCTCCTGGTGAACAGCGCCATCTCGTTTTGCGCCGCCGTCTCCTACGAGAACTTCCGCCAGTTTGGCACCAAGTCCGCCTACGCGAGCGTCTTTTGCACCGGCAACCTGCGCTCCTTTGGAGAGACCCTCTACGACGGCATCTTCGAGAAGGACCGCCACGAGCTGCATCGCTCCGCCCGCTACGCGGCGTTGGTCATCTCGTTTTGCGTGGGCGCCGTGGCGTGCAAGTTCCTCATCGGCCTCGTGGGTCAGTACGCCTGCCTGGCGATAAGCGCGCTGTTCCTGCTCTCGCTGCTCTTCATCTCAGACCCGCAGGCCTCCTAACCTGGCACTTGACACTAGCGTCAGGCATCACGGGTTGCAGCGCTTGCAGGGGTCGTAGCCCTGCGCGATGACCTCGTCGCGCGCGCCCGTGAACTCCAGCTTGTTCTTCTCGCTCATCTGGTCGACGGACGAGCACTCGGGATAGTGGAACTTCCTGGTGTTGAGGTTGAGGATGTAGGTGGTCCCCGGAGAGGCCTCGGGCGGCACGACAACGGGCGCCTCCGGAGCGGCCGGCTCCTCCGAGGTCTCCTGCTCGGCCGACGGAGCCTCCTCTACGCGCTCGCTCTCCCCCGTTGCGTAGTCGATCTCTATCCCCGGCTGCACGTTGTAGCAGAAGACGTTGAACTTAACGCCCGCGCCATCGTCCTCCACGGAGAGCGCCTCAAGGTGCACGCCGCGCGCCACCAGGTCGTTGCCAACAAACACGGGCGTGGCGCGGTACAGCACATGGTTTCCCGTGCGCTCGACGTAGTCCGCCACCTCGTTCTCAAAGGGCAGCATGCCCTCCACGTTGAGGTAGCGCGTCCCGGTTATGAGGTTGCGCTCGTTGGCGTTCTCGCCCGTGAGCTGGTAGCCGATGAGGTGGCAGCGGTTGTAGAGGTAACGACCGTCAATGAGGTCGTCGTAGCGAACGGTATGCCAGCCGGAGGGCTTGATCATGCCAATGGAGCCGCGCTCCTCGGTGGGCATGGTCTCGGGACCCACAAGGGCGATGGCGGCGCCGCAGCGTCCCAGCGAGTCGAGCGTCGAGTACGACTCAAGGGCCTCGGGAGCGTCCGCGGCGCCGAGGTCCGGGGCGTCGTCGGCGAGAACCACGTAGGGGCTGCCGGAGTACACGGGGACCTGGGAGGGGTCGAAGGGCTCCGGGGCGGGGACGGTGCCTGCGGAGGGCTCGGGCTCTGGCGCAGGTTCTGCCGCCGGCTCTGGCGCAGGCTCCTCCTCCGGTTCCGACTCCTCCTCCGGCTCAGCGCTCTGGACGACGCTCGGGGCGTCCCCCGTCGGTGAGGCTGCCTCCCGCGGCTCCGAAGCGCAACCAACCACGAGCGCCACCGACAGGAGCAGCGCAGCAAGGAGTGCTCTCACGCGAGAAGTCCGCATTTCTCGGCCTTTCATGATGACACTTTACCCTGACACCATTGTCATCAAGCGGCTAGCTGTCTTCCACCATGGTGAGGGAAATCTTTCCGCGGTCTCGGTCAACGCGCTCAACCCAGACCTTTACCGTGTCGCCGGCAGCCACCACGTCGCTCGGATGCTTGACGAAGCGCTTGGCCATCTTAGAGATGTGCACAAGGCCGTCCTGGTGCACGCCGACGTCCACAAAGGCACCGAAGTCCACCACGTTGCGCACGGTGCCCGTGAGCTCCATGCCCGGCTGGAGGTCGTCAATCGAGAGGGCGGCGCGGCTGAAGACGGGCTCCGGGGCGTCGTCGCGCGGGTCGCGCCCGGGCTTCTTGAGCTCGGCGATGATGTCGAAGAGCGTGAGGTAGCCGCAGTTCAGCTCACCCGCAAGCGCAGCCACGCTGCCCAGGCGGCGTTCGATGTCCGGTACGCCTCCGCGCGTGAGCTCCTCCGCCGTCACGCCCGCGCGCTCGAGCAGCGCCGTGGCAACCGCGTAGCTCTCCGGGTGAACGGCCGTGGCATCGAGCGGATTGACCCCGCCCACGATGCGCATGAACCCCGCGCACTGCTCAAAGGCCTTGGGACCGAGCTTGGGAACGTCCCTGAGCTGCCGGCGGTCGGTGAAGGCACCGTGCTCTTCCCGGTACGCCACGATGTTTCTCGCCACGGCGGACGTGATGCCAGAGACGTAGGAGAGCAGGCTCGCACTTGCGGTGTTTGCGTCCACGCCCACGCGGTTGACCACGTCCTCGACCACGTAGCCCAGGGTGCGGGAGAGCTCCGTCTGGTCAAGGTCGTGCTGGTACTGCCCCACGCCGATGGACTGGGGCGGGATCTTCACGAGCTCGGCGAGCGGGTCCTGGAGGCGCCGGCCCAGGCTCATGGCACCGCGCGTGGTGACGTCGAGGTCGGGGTATTCCTGGCTCGCAAGCTCGGAGGCCGAGTAGACCGAGGCACCCGCCTCGTTGACGATGGTGTAGCGCAGCTCGGGCGCGGACTCGGCGATGAACTCGGAGACCACCTCCTCGGTCTCACGACTCGCCGTGCCGTTGCCGATGACGATGGTGTTGATTGCGTACTTCTCGGCCAGACGCTTGAGCTCGCGCTTGGTGCCTGCGACGTCACGTCGCGGCACCGTGGGATAGACCACGCCGTGGTCGAGCAGCTTGCCCGTCTCGTCCAGAACGGCCACCTTGCAGCCGGTGCGATAGCCCGGGTCGAGCGAGATGATGCGCGCGCCGCGCACCGGACGGGCCGAGAGCAAGCTCTCAACGTTCTTGGCAAAGACCTTGATGGCGTCCGTCTGGGCGCGCACGGTAAGGCGAGCGCGCACCTCTCGCTCGAGCGAGGGCGCCATGAGGCGCTTGTAGCCGTCCGCGATGGCGGCGTCAAAGGCAGGCGCAAAGACGCCCTGGCGGCGCGGCCAGCGAGCGCCGAGGCGCGCCACCGCCGCAGCGTCGTCCACGCGAACGCGCACACGGAGCTTCCCCTCTCGCTCTCCGCGGTCGATGGCCAGCACGCGGTGGTTGGGAATCTTGGCCGTGGGCTCGGAGAAGTCGTAGTAGGGCTCATAGGGGGTCTTCTCGTCCGCGTCCACCGCCACGGAGACGATCTCGGCCGTGGCCTCCGTAAAGGCACGCAGGTCGGCCACGTTCTCCGGGTCCTCGGCCACTACCTCGGCCACGATGTCGGCGGCGCCCGCAAGCGCCTTCTCCGCCGTGTCAAAGCCGGCCTCGGTAGCCTTCGGCGTCACAAAGCGCGCCGCCTCGTCGAGGGCGGAGCCCTTCGTGGCCACCTGCATGAAGATCATGTTGGCAAGCGGCTCCAGGCCGGCCTCGCGCGCCTTCTGAGCCCGCGTCATGCGCTTCTTGCGGTAGGGCTTGTAGAGGTCCTCCACGCGCTGGAGCTGCGTGGCGGCGCGGACCTCTGCCTCGAGCTCCGGCGTGAGCTTGCCCTGGGCCCTGATGAGGAGAAGGACGTCCTCCTTGCGCTGCTCAAGATTTCGCAGGTAGGCGAGGCGCTCGTCGAGCGCGCGCAGGGCGACGTCGTCCATGCCGCCCGTCGCCTCCTTGCGGTAGCGCGCGATGAAGGGGATGGTGTTCCCCTCGTCGATGAGGTCGACGGCGGCCTCGACGTTCTGCGGCTTGAGGTTGAGCTCAGATGCGAGCGTGGCGATGATGTCCATGTGCGAGCTCCCTTGGTCGGGTGCGTTGGTCCGGTGATGCAAGGTTCCCTAGCATACCCGAAGCGCGCAAAGGGGACAGGCACTTTTGCATGCGTCGTTCGTGCCAAGCGGCGCCTGGAGCCGCGCGTCCCGGCAGGTCGAGCTCGCAAGCGACGAGCAGCTGCCCCCCAGGCGCACTCGCCGGACCTAGCCCCGCTCCGTCCGGAGGGCCTCGCCGAGCGCGTCCACGAAGCGCTCCAGCAGCCGCGAGGGCCTCCCGCGGCGCACGCGCACGCCCACCGTCACCGAGCCCGCTCCCTCGAGGGGAACAATGCTCAGGTCAGGATGGTGCATCGCAGGAATGTCCGGCAGCAGCGTGTACCCGATCCCCGCCGACGCGAGCGAGAGCACCGCCTCGATGCCGGGGCACATCACGACCTGCTTGGGGTCCACGTAGTCCATGAGGCCGCGCTGCAGGATGGAGAGCGCGGGAGCCAGGACGTGCGGGCTGCACACGACATAGCGTCCCGCTCCGGCGCAGTCGGCGGGGGTAAGCCGCTCACGCCCAACCGTGGCCAGAGGATGGTCGAAGCCGCACACCACCGCCGCCGGGGCGTCGAGGAGCCTCCGAAAGACCGTCGCCCCCGCCGGTGCGCCGGACGGGTCGCGGCACTCCAGCACCACGTCAACCGTTCCGCCCTCCAGCATGTCCACGAGCGCGGCAACCACGACCAGCTCATGGCCGCGCGCGGCCGTTACTGGCAGCTCTACACCGGAGGCAAGGTCACCGAGTAGCGTCGTCCGATCGGGAGCCGCAGGTTGGGGCGTGCGTCTTTTCTTGGAGAGGGCGCACGCCCCTTATTGCTAGGAGAGCTCGATGAACGTCGCCGAGCAGGCCGGGACGCTCAGGGTTCCGCCCGCGAGCACTGCGGCGTCACCGAGGGAGTAGAGCGTGCGCGCCGGCTCGCCATCACACGGAACCTCGACCGGCCGCGACGCCGGGTTGAGGGCCACGAGCACGCGCTGGCCGCCCTCCCCGCGCTCTGTGCGCAGGTAGACGAGCGGGTATGCGTCCTTCTCGCAGTAGACGAACTCCACCGCGGCGTTCACGCCGAGGGCCGGCGTCGCGCGGCGCAGGGCGATGAGACGCTGGACCTCGTGCCAGAGCGAGGCGTCGTCGGCCATCTCCGCAGCGACCGTGGGCACTTCGTCGCCCTCGTCCTGCGAGATGTAGAGCTTCTCGGCCGGGGCGTCGGAGAATCCGTAGTTCTTCTCGTCCGCGGTCCACTGCATCGGCGAGCGCGCGCCCGTGCGCTGGTAGCCGCCCTCGACCGACGTCACGTCCAGGTGGCGCATCCCAATCTCGTCTCCGGAGTAGACGAAGGGGCATCCCGGCATGGACATGATGAAGGCAAACGCGAGCTTCATCTCCTCCGGGTCGAGGAACTTGCGCAGGCGATCCATGTCATGGTTGCCGGACGGGATGCACATGAGGCCGCGCCCGTCGGTGAGCTCCATGTTGCGACGGTAGGTGGCCACGAACTCGCTCGCGTCACCCGCGCCCTCGCGGCTGAACCACGGATGCTCGCAGCGGAAGAGGTCCATGTAGTGCGAGGTGCCAAACTGGAGCAGGAAGTCCATGTGGAATCCCGCGCGGATGGTCTTGTCCGGCTCGCCCCACTCGGAGATGAGGACGGCATCCGGGTACTTCTCATCCAGGAACGCGCGCATGTCCTGCCAGAGGGCGATCGTGCCCTCCTGCTCGGGGTCGTCCTTCACGAGCGAGCCGGCCATGTCCACGCGGAAGCCGTCGCAGCCGCGCTCGAGCCAGAACGCCATGACGTCCTTCATCGCCTGGCGCGTGGCGAGGGCCTCCGGGGAGTCCATGGCGCTCTGCCAGGGCTCCGTCACGTGGTAGAAGCCGTAGTTGAGCGCCGGCTGGAAGGCGAAGAAGTTGACGGCCACGGCACCGTTGCGCTCGGCGACGCCACGTAGCACGCCGTTCACGCCGGGCACGTCCCCCACCGGCGTCCAAACGTCGTCGGTCCAGACGTAGCGGCCGGTGAACTCGTTCTTCTCGGCCTTGGCGGACTCCTTGAACCACGGGTGCTCTATCGAGGTGTGGCCGGGCACCAGGTCCAGAAGGACGTGCATGCCGCGCGTGTGGGCCTCGTCGAAGAGACGCACGAGGTCGTCGTTGGTGCCGTAGCGCGGGGCGACGCGGCAGTAGTCCGCCACGTCATAGCCCGCGTCGCCGAATGGCGAGACGAAGCAGGGGTTGAGCCACAGGGCGTTGCAACCGAGCTCGCGCACGTAATCGAGCTTCTCGATGACGCCAGGGAGGTCGCCGATGCCGTCGGCGTTGGTGTCGTTGAAGCTCTGAGGGTAGATCTCGTAGAAGACCGCGTTGTCGAGCCACGTGCTCATGGGCGTTCCTTTCTGCGCTCGTTCCCTTGTTGGAAACGTTTCCACTTTGGGGTGATTGTACGACATGACCGCTGTCCTCGCACTGACAAAACGGCAGCCGGTCGGCGTAAAGTTGTTGTTGGTGGCGCCCCCCTCAGCTCGCCCGGAACCTGACGTCCGGCGCAAGCCCGGCGAGGCTAGCGGAGACGGGGCACTCCCACCCCTTCCCCTCGGATTGTACGCGGGTCCCGGGCTGCGCGGAGACGAACCTCGCGAGCCTCTCGTCCCGGCGGGCGGCGCGGCAGAAGTACTCGTCATCTCCCGGGGCCCATCCGGGGGTCAGCCTCTCCGCCAGCTCGACGCGATGCGCGGAGGTGTAAATCTGCACGTTCGACGCAATGAGAGTGTTGTCCCCGATCTCGATCCTGTTGCAGTCGACGAAGGTGCAGTTCATGTTGATGGACACGTTGGAGCCAACATGGATGTTGCGGCCGTAGTCGCATATGAAGGGCGTGCCCACGGACACGTTGGTGCCGATCTCCCCAAAGAGCCTGCGAAGGACCTCTGTCTTCTCCTCCTTCTGCTCGTATGCCAGGGAGGCGTACTCCCTCAGAAGCCTCCACGCCGTTGCCTTCATCTCCGGGAAGACCTGGTCGTGGCAGTCATAGTGCTCGCCCGCCAGGCACTTCTCCAGCTTCATCACAATGCTCGCCCTCACTCAGCAATCAAATCGTGCACTTCCGCGGCCTCTCGCCTTTGTGGCGCACTGCCGTCTCACTCACCGCCGAGGCTGCCGGACGAGTTTCCGGCCCGATAGGTCGTCGACCTGCCGCGCGGGACAGAGACGAGCTTGCCCTCCTTCACCATCTCGGCAAGGTAGCGTCTCACCGTCCTCTCGCCAACCTGGGAAATCCGCTCGCCAACCTCCGTTGCGGCAAAACGGTCGGAACGAGCGAGAAGGTCCTTGACCACGCTCTCGACCTCCGCGCGCGTGCGGCTCCTTCTGGACCCGCTGGCAGCCCCGCTTCTCTCAACGCCCGTTGCGGCATTGTGACCGTCCCTGCCCTCCGCCGCGCCCACCATGACGGGCGGCACCGGCACGAACGCGGTGAACTGATCGCCGTCCTCCAAGACGGGATCCTTCCCCGTGTAGAGCCTCGAGAACTTGTAGAGGTTCCTCGTCCCGCTCCCCAGATCCTCGGAGCGACCCATCTGCGTGAAGAAGTTGGCGATGATGGGGTTCTTGGGCGTGGGGTCGAGGCTCTCGAGCGTCACGGGGCCAGCGAAGAGCGCGCGGCTCGCGTTTCTCGTATGGATTCCCTCTCCGTCAATCGTGATGCGGGCGATGTGCGGGCTGACGAACTCCCGGTGGATGAGGCAGTTGCACACCAGCTCGCGAACGATGACGTCACGCGCGCTCTTGCGCTGCGCGTCATCGAGCACGACCTTCCTGAAGCTGTCATTGATACCGAGCAGGGAGGCCTTCTCCTGTGCGGCCTTCTCGGGAGTCCTCATCTCCAACGCCGACTGGATGTAGACGCGGTCGGAGCCTCTGTTGGCGACGAAGTCGACCTCAAGCTGCTTGCGAACGTCCCCGCCTCCTCGCGGACGCGCTTCTCGACCACGCCAACGTCCACGGAGTACCCGCGCGCCCTGAGCTCGTTGTAGACCACGTTCTCCATGATGTGGCTCTCCTTGATCTGCCGAAGGTCGAGCTGCGCGTTTCGGAACCTCATATCCCTGGCTAGCTACCCGCCCTCAATTAAAGTCAGCGACTATACGACAAATTAACAAATCGCCCGAGAGAGGAACGACACCCCCGTCTTTTCCTGCCCGGAGAAAAGGAAAGTCGCGCGTTGAGCATTCGTGACATTAACGCGCGTGCCCCGCTCCGGCCTCGATTGCATTCGCCAAGGCGGCCAAGCGAAGAGCCGCAGTTGTTTCATTCGAAATCGTGTAGGCAACATGCTCGATTGCGGCATTTTGTTCATTGATTGAGAGCACATGAATCTCGGGCGCAGCAAGCAAATTAAGGATAGGAATTAGCTCCTCGATAGAAGGAGCCAGCTCCGTGCTTCTCGACAATAGTGACAAATCTCGCGCAGAAAGGCTGCCATAGGTGTCCTGCTCCTTTACGAAAGTTGCCACCACAAGTGCTATCAAATCGGCTTGCCTCTGCTTTTGGGCAACCAGCTCTTCATATCTCGACAATCCGTCTGGAACTTGAAAAATGAGAGCCGTCTCACTCGGATCCACCCCAAGCATGTGTGAGGTCTTTGCAATCTGAGCAAGCTCTTCATCCGTTATCAGGGCAAAGCCCTTTTTCTTCGCATGATTTCTTATCGTATCCCCACCAAACCCGGGCCCAATAATTGCCGTGAAGCTCGCATTGTGTTTATCCTTATGGCTCTCAAGGGCGATATCACTCACATCTCCGTGCGTTACAACCCCGTTGCTTTTCGATTTCGCATCTACAGTAGCCGCCACAACAGCACCGTCAGAGTCCTTCCAGCGCACCAAGATATCCGTATCTCCCGATCCTCCGATTCGACTTACCTCAAATCCGGCATAGGAGAGAACTTCAGCGATGGACTTTTCAAACGCAGCTCCCGAGCCTTCTTCACCCGCAAATGGGTCTCTTGCCGATTTGTAAAGTCGCTCAAACATTAGCTCGATCTCGTCGACGTGATAAGGCTCGACGTTGCTCTTTACTTCCACGGCAACAGAATTGTCTTTGTCTGAGGCATAATCCGATGGGGTCGCAAGTGGCAGCTCAGGGAGAAGCTGCCCGCCAAGCGGAGTTGCCCTGAGATGAAGGTATCGCGTCTCTTCCAGAAGGCCTGCCTCAATTAGAAATCCCGCAATCCATCTTGCTTTTTCAACGTTCAAGCAATACTTCTCGGCTTCTTCATATACCTCATTTCTGGAAACATCCTCTTTTGCAAAATAAATCATCTCTCCTACAAACCGCATGTTTCCATGGAGAAGGCGGATGAAGTCAAGATCATTACCAGTAGAACACCACGCTTTCGCCGCAGGTGTCGCGATATACACACCTCTCCCAACCTCAGCGATAAGGTTCGAAGCTTTTAAGAAGGGAAACATCGAATCAACGCTGCTCTGCCTGAGAGAAAACCTGTCTGCAATGAAGTGAATCAGCTCCGTTCGGGAGGTCTTCTCTGATGCAAATGTCACGATTTCCCGTAAATTATCAATGCGGTTAGGACTGGGAACCCAGATGTTGTATTTGGAACGTTCTCTTTGCAGAGACGGATCGTCCGCAAGCCTCTTTAGGACGTTCTTGATTTCAGTTGGGGGCTCTTCGATTCGCATGATATCGGCTGTCGAATCGAACGAACGAATGATTTCAGGAGTAACCAGCTCCCAAGCTCCAAGTGCCTCTATTCCTTCCGCAGTTATCTGCCATTTAAAATCAGCTAGACCAGAAATGAGCCCAAGAGCTTCGAGCCAATCCATGCGCTTCCGTGTGCTGGAGCAATTCTTCCAGTCAAGATGAAACATGCTACAAAGCTCTGAATTCACTTCCTGGACTGTCCCTGAAGTCATCTCGACCAGCTTGAGCACCTCGCCAAACAGCCTAAATTTAGCTTGAAAAATATGTGCTAGAGCTCTCTTTGTCGGGCTGCTGCAAAATAATCTACCCGCATCCGTCAAACACAGCAATCCAGACTGATTTCGAGCGAGTCCGACCTTCCTTAAAAACGGAGCATACTCCTTTATCGGACGGGCCGGCTCAACAACCCCGCTAGTATCCGGATACACGTCAGGGGCGAGTCCTTGGCTCTCCTCAAGTATTTTTACAAGACGGACTGCTAGACAAAAATAAATTTGCTTGCCGCCGGGAAGATCTGGTATGGTCCAGCTCTTCTTTTTCCAAGCTGTTTTGAGTTCACTATCCTTGTCGGCTAACATTACATCCCTCGTTTATCCAAAATCGGTAAACAAATTGAAAAAAGCTTACAACCCCAACAACTCGCTATGGCTCCCTGTACGCGTAGCAACGAGGACGATCCCTCCTCATCTATTCGGTAGATGAGGAGGGGATCCGGCTCGATATGACACTCGCGGTGCCCGCGGTACGTCCCACCCAGAGAGTGGTCCCGCATCGCTTCTGGCAGACTCTCGCCGCGTACGAGCGCCTCGAGAGTCGCCTCGAGCTTTGAGAGGTCCTTGCCCTGCCTCTTGATGCGCTTGTAGTCCTTCTTGAACTTCGACGTAAACCTCAGCTCCAGCATGGCCTAGTCCTCGTCGAGCGCGGCCATAGCATCCCTCACCGTACGATAGGGGCCAGAAAGGTTCTTGCCTGCTGCAGCATCGTCCATCGCAGCGAGCGTCTCAGGGCTGAATCCGTAGGGGTTCGACGGATCGAACGGGAAGCCGCCCCGTCGATTGAACGCAGAGACGAACATGCGGATGGCGTTACTCGGAGATGTGCCAATCTCATCACAGATGACAGTGAAGCGGTCCTTCTCGTCTTTGCGAAGCTTGGCGGAAATAGATTCGGTAGCCGCCATGGTAGCCATAGCAACCTCCTATCACAAAATCTTACTATGTCAGACATTGTATACCCTCTGTTCCATCCCGCGAGACGTAGCTCGGAACACAAGCCATTAAAACAAAGCGCGCCGGCCCCAATCTCTCGACTGGAGCCAGCGCGTCAACGAGTCGTTTAACGGGGTATTATTCGCGATCTTACCGATTTATACCCCCATAACTGCCGTATTTCCTATTCCCACTCAGTACGTGAAAAATAGACTCTCGTGCGTGTTCCTCTACATGGCTTACCGTCGTCTCCCCATTCACCGAAATCGGGTGATTTCCAGGTACCCAAGTTGAACTCAAATTGAACTCAACTCCAACTCGTCCCAACCATTAATTGGAATACATACCATCAATCCTTGCGCCCGCCGGCTACTCCCGTTCTACGAACTGACGAAACAATGGATTTTACGCGATGCTCAGTGTCAGGGAATAGCCTCGCCTCGTTAACTCCAATGCTGTCAAGCTGGACAAGAATATCCTGCTTTATCTCTGCCGGGATTACGTAGCGAATATCAATCAGCCTCTCGTAATCGTTCCTTACCTCATCGGGAAATAGGAACACGCCTTCTCCGAAACCTGGATCATCTCTTTTCACAAAGGGGGTTGAACACAGAAGAAATGCCCCCTGCTGAGAGACAATCCGATCGTTCGAGTACTTCGGGAGGATGAAAAAAGATCCTGCCCTCTCCGACAACATGTGCTCAACCACTGATCGGGCATTGCAGGAAAACCTGCCATCCGATTGCCGCACGGCTTCTATTAGACCCTCTCTCCACGAGTCCGGGAAATGAATGCCATCTTTATATCGACGCACATACTCCGCATACGCTACGCAGGAAGGATCGAAATACATAAAAACCCCTGCCGGCTGAAATTGGATTACGACTCCATCCGAGGGTCGCACCTTGCCGTCCTCGTCTTCCGTTTCAGCCTCCCCACAAGAAAAGTACAAGGCAACGAGTGCATTAGTTGTCACGTCGAGCAAACGAGTTGGTATTCCATAATGCTGAGCGTCAATAAGAATCTCTATGCCGCTTTTTCCTGCGCACTCACCTGGCATCTGACGCTCGTACTCACGTATGTAGAAATGTTCATTTAAGAAATCGTCTTGAGTCCGAAATGTGGCGGGAAGCGGCGCCCACTCAAGATTTGCCTGCCCACGAAACATGATCCTTAAGTCGGCAACCTCGTGATAGAACCCTTCCCGCTTGTTGGCAAAAACCTGCTCCAAATAGTCCGGCAGTGATCGTATCTCGATATCAATCATAGTCTTTCCCCCCTGCTGCAGAGCCACTGAAAATCCGCCCCTCTCCGACGAGCTCCGTCACGTTCTCGTGCACGATGCCGCCGCGGCGCTGGATGGGGTCGCCGCGCGTGATGACGAACTTGGGCCAGTTGTCCCGTATCTGCTCGAGCGGGCGGTACTCGCGGTCCTCGGTCTTCCGGTCACTCATGATGGTCATCGCCACCTGCACGTAGGCGTACTCCATCTCGGGCGAGCGCATGACGAAGTCGCACTCGAGCCTGCCGATGCGTCCCACACTCACCTCGTAACCCAGGCTCCTCGCGTAGCAATAGACGATGTTCTCCAGCACGGGCCCGTAGTTGATACGATTGTCGGTGTTGAGCGCGAAGTAGAAGCCCAGATCGGCGAGGTAGTACTTCTGCTCACCCTGAAGCGACTTGCGAGACTTCATGTCAAAGCGCGTACACTTGCTGATGATCTTGGCATCCTCAAGTATCTGAAGGTAGCGGTTGAGCGTCTCTCGCTTGATGCGGACACCCTGCCGCTCAAGGTCGGAGAGGATGTTCGTGAGCGAGGTCGTCGCGCCAAAGTTGTTGATGACGTAGTCGCGCACCTGGTTGAAGACCGAGACGTTCTTCACCTTCACGCGCCTGCGGATATCCTTCTCGAAGATCTCCTTGATGACGGAGCTCACGTAGGCGCGCTTGTCCGCCATCTTGGGGTAGTCGAGCGCCTTGGGGAAACCGCCCTCGAGGATGTAGTGGTCGAGCTCGGCCACTGGGTTGGGGTCGACCTCCTGCCCTAGGAAGCGTTTCATCTCGCGGTACTCCTTGAAACTGAGCGTCTGCACCTCAAACTCGACGTAGCGCCCCGTCAGCTTGGTGGCGAGCTCACCGGAGAGCAGATAGGAGTTCGACCCGGTGATGAAGATGGAGAACCCTCCCTCGGCCCGGAACTCGTTCACCACCTCCTCGAATCCCTCGACGTTCTGAATCTCGTCGATAAAGAGGTACTTCATGCCGTCAATCTTGAGCGCGGGCTCGATCAGCGCCTCGAGTTGGTCCGGCGTCTTCACCGAGCGGAAGCCGTACCGGTCGAGGTCGAGGTAGATGATATGGTCCTCCTGCACCCCCGTGGCCCTGAGCTCCTCGGCTATGGTCTGCATGAGGCACGACTTGCCGCACCGGCGGACCCCGGTGAGGACCTTGATCACGCCGTCGTCGTGGTAGAACCCGCGGATCTTCTCGAGATAGTCCTCGCGCTCGAACAAACGCATACTGGCCCCAATCTCTCGACTGG
>DXAB01000024.1 GCA_019117265.1 Candidatus Olsenella pullicola | reverse complement strand
TGCCTTCTTGGCAGCGGTCTTCCTCGCAGGGGCCTTCTTGGCGGGAGCGGCCTCGGCGACCTTCTCCTCAGCCGCGGCGGCAGCCGGAGCGGCGGCCTTCTCCTCGGCGGCAGCCGGAGCAGTGGCCTTCTTGGCGGTCGTGGTCTTCTTGCGCGTGGTCGTGGTGCGCTTCTTGGGCGCGGGCTTCTCGGCAGCCGTGGTCTTCTCGACGTCGTCGAGCACGATCGGCAGGAAGTAGCGCAGCTGCTTCTTCCACCAGTGCCAGGAGTGCGTCACGTCGCCGCCCCAGTAGTCGCACCAAGCCTCGACGCCCAGGCGCGCGAGGTTGGCGTCCATCTCGCGCGTGGTGCGCAGGCTATCGGCCTCGGTGGCGTCCTGACCGGTGCAGAACAGGAGCTGGCGCTGGTTGTAGACGGCCACGTACGGGTGGTCGGCGGGCATGTTGGGAAGGAAGGCGCACGGCGTGTTGTCGTAGAGCGTGGCATCCATCCAGTCACCGAAGTAACGGCTGGCGTCATAGCAGCCGGAGAGGCACATGCAGCCCTGGAAGAGGTCCGGGCGGCGCAGCAGCGCGACGGCGGCGTGCGTGGCGCCCATGTCAAAGCCAAGGGCAAGCGGGCGAGCCTTGGACTTGCTCACCTTCTGAACGAGCGGCACGAGCTCGTCGACAACATAGTGATAGAAGCTCTCCTGGCGCTGGGCGCGCTCGGCCGGGTCGCCGCTGCCGCCCCAGGACTCACTGTCAACGGTCTCGGTGCAGAAGAGCTGGATGGTGCCGGAGTCTAGGTAGTCGGCGAGGTCATCGATGATGCCCGCCTCCTCGATGCTCTCCGGAGAGGCGGCCAGCGTCGGGAACACCACGACGGGAAGGCCCTTCTTGCCGTACACGTTCACGTGCATGTCTCGCCCGAGAATGGCGCTTCCGCACACGACGTTCTTCTTATCCATTTGGTCCCCCAAAAGGTCGACTTCACTTGCATTCCCCGAATATGCATCAGCCATCATACCGCTTTCAGCGATAATCCGTGTTTTCTCTACGTAAGCTAGATACGAGACCGAAACGCTTGCCCCGTTGCGCGATGATGGCACGTGGCAAAAGGGCGGCGCTGAGGAGGACGCATGGCAGGCCAGGACAAGTCGGTGCTCGGGCGAGCGGCGAGGGTGCTTCGCGTGGGCGGCGCCGCCGCGCTCGGACTAGGCGTGGTCGTCTTCGTCTTTGCGTTTCTCGCCCATGGGCTCAGCTGGGAGATGGGACTCGACTGGGCGCGCAAGCTCCTCCTGCTCGTTGGCGCGCTTGCCCTCATCACGGGAGGGTGCGGCCTGCTCGTCTCGGGGCGCGACCGCCCAAGCGGCACCATGACCCCGCACGAGGACGACACGTTCCGGATGTTCTGGCACGAGGTCGGCATGCCCTGGGGCGCCGCCGTCAGCGTTGCCGCGATCGACTTTCTCGTCTTGGGGACGCTCGTGGACCTCTTGTACTTCTCGCTCGTCTGATGAAGGTCGCTCCGCCAGACGCGCGGGCGTGCTAACCTTACTGGTTGGAAAATCGCACAGAGAGGACCCCCGCCCATGCGCATCGGATTTGACAACGACAAGTACATCAGCCTCCAGGCGGAGAAGATCCGCAAGCGCATCGGACAGTTTGGCGGCAAGCTCTACCTCGAGTTTGGCGGCAAGCTCTTTGACGACTACCACGCGAGCCGCGTTCTGCCCGGCTTTGCGCCGGACTCCAAGATCCGCATGCTCGAGAGCCTCAAGGACGACGTCGAAGCCATCATTGTCATCAACGCCGACAACATCGAGAACGCCAAGCGCCGCTCGGACATTGGCATCACCTACGAGGAGGACGCGCTGCGCCTCATGGACTCGTTCCGCGCGCGCGGGCTCATGGTGGGCGGCATCTGCATCACGCACTTCACCGGCCAGCCGCATGCCGAGGCGTTCCAGCGCCGCCTTGAGGGCATGGGCGTCTCGGTGTGGCGCCACTACCTCATTGACGGCTATCCCTCCGACGTCAACCACATCGTCTCTGACGAGGGCTTTGGCAAGAACGACTACATCGAGACCACGCGTCCGCTCGTCGTGGTGACGGCGCCCGGCCCGGGCTCCGGCAAGCTCGCCACCTGCCTCTCGCAGCTCTACCACGAGAACAAGCGAGGCGTGCAGGCCGGCTACGCCAAGTACGAGACCTTCCCCGTGTGGAACCTGCCGCTCAAGCATCCCGTGAACATCGCCTACGAGGCCGCCACGGCAGACCTGGACGACCGCAACATCATCGACCCGTGGCACCTCGAGGCCTACGGCGAGGTCACCGTCAACTACAACCGCGACGTCGAGACCTTCCCCGTCCTCAAGGCCATGATGGAGAAGATCGCCGGGGAGAGCCCGTACCAGTCCCCCACCGACATGGGCGTCAACATGGTTGGCCTGTGCATCTCCGATGACGACGCCTGTCGCGAGGCAGCCAAGAACGAGATCGTTCGCCGATGGTTTGCCGCCGCCGAGGAGCTGCGCCGCACCGGCAGCGGCAAGGAGGCGCTCGACAAGATCGAGCTGCTCATGAGCCAGGCCGAGGTAACCTGCGACTACTCGCCCGCGCACCAGGCAGCGCTCGCCAAGGAGGAGGCCGCCGGCGGTCCCGCCGCCGCGATGGTGCTGCCCGACGGCGCCGTCGTGACCGGCAAGACCTCTGACCTCATGGGTGCCGCCGCGTCGCTTCTGCTCAACGCCGCCAAGCACATGGCCGGCATCCCCAAGAAGACCTATGTGGTGAGCTCCGAGGCGCTCGTGCCCATCTGCCACCTCAAGACCGAGCACCTGCGCAGTCACAACCCGCGCCTGCACTCAGACGAGATGCTCATCGCGCTCTCGCTCTCCTCTGCCACCAACGACCAGGCAGAGGCTACCGTCGACGCGCTCGAGCAGCTTGCCGGCTGCGACGCCTACTTCTCCGTCATCATCTCCGAGGCCGACAAGAGCACCTACCGCAACCTGGGCATCAACGTCTGCTGCGAGCCCAAGTACGAGCGTCGCGGCTACTACCACCGCTAGTGCTCAAGGCGACCTCGCGCGACGCCGGTTTTTCCGCTCCAAATGGACTCGAAAACCGCCGTTGCGCGAGGTCGCCATTTATGCCAGCTCATCGATTAGCCAATCTCTTTGCGCGGGTGCCGGCGCTTTCCCCCTCGCTCCGAGGTCTTTTGCAACCTGGCGCGCCAACACGTCAAGCGCATCCCCCGAAAGCTGACCCGCCGTCACGGACAACACCTTCCATCCCATGCTCTTGAGGGAGTTTCTTCTCTTGGCATCCGTATCTAGCTGCTCGGCCCTCATGTGGTACTGGTAGCTGTCGACCTCGACGATCGTTTTCCGCCCCGGCCAGCACATGTCCACTTCATATCGCGCGAACTGACTGTACGGAACGTCTTCCGCTCGAGTCATAACGACGTAGTTAAGCTCGGGACGTGGCAATCCGTATCCGCCGAGCTTGGTTGGCAACGTCAGAAGAAGCGCCGCCTTTGTCTCAAGTGGTGAGCGCGCCGGGTCCAGCGCCAGTCTCAATGCTCGTCGGGCCTTCTCCACTCCCTTGCACCCCTTGGCTCCATCCAAGTAGCTTGACAGCTCGCTCCTGCTGAGAAGAGGGGCGCGGTCAAGAAACCCACGAGCTCCGGATGCCAGGCCATACATTCCCAGACATTCCATTATCGTTGCCGCCGCATGGGGCAAGCTTGAGCTCATGGCATCCTGGAGGCAACAGAACGCCGGGGATGAGATAAGAATGCCCGGCGCAAGCGAATACAGGGAGCCGGCAGGGAGTCGCCCCGACCAGATGTGGCTCTTAACGCGCTCGGATGCCAACCTGTGCCCCGAATCGTCAACGAGCACATGCAGCGGGTCCCTCTTCGTGAGGGCGATTCCCAGCGACTCCAAGCCGCTCTCCCGTATTTCCCTGAAGGAGCCTGTGGTCCAGTCGAGTCCGCTCGCTTGACAAGGATTGCCGAGCTGGTCAAGCAGGCCCTCCTGGGCCCAAACTCTCAGTGCTGTTATGTTAGTTATCGTTATCATACTTAACTTATACTATATTTTCTATTTATTCTATAGCATGACTTTTCTATTATCTAGAAAAACTGCTCGAAGGCGGGGCTACATGGGCCACCTCGCACGACGCCCTTTTTTTACCTCAGAAGGGAGCAAAAAATGGGCGTCGCGCGAGGTTGGTCTTGAGACATGACCCGAAAGAGGCTTACGCGGTATCCTTTCTGCTGGTTCAATCGAGAGGAGAGTCGTGGACTACGAGCTCATAGCCTTTGACATGGACGGCACCCTGCTCGACACGCGCAAGCGGGTCCTGCCGTCCTCGACGGCCGCCATCGACGAGGCCGTTTCCGCAGGTAAGACCGTGGCAATCTGCTCAGGTCGCTGCCCCAAGATGGTCGAGCTCGACCAGGCCGGCTTTGGTGGGGTCCGCTACGCGATCTGTTGCAACGGCTCGATCATCTACGATCTTCTTGAGCACCGTGTCCTCTCGTCGGAGTCGCTCGACCACGAGGTCGTTGCCGCTGCCGTAGAGGCGCTCGGAGACGAGGACGCGATGATTGACGTCTTCCTCGGCCGCGGCTACTTCTGCCAGACCTCTCACATCGAAAACATGCCCCATTACAGCATGGGCATCTACCAAGACATGTATCGCACAACGGCAACGCAGGTCGAGGACATTCGCGCGACGCTGCTCGACCCCGCCGCGCGCTACCAGAAGTTCATCTTCCACTTCGCCAGCCCCGAGGCACGCTCCCGCGTCCGTGCCCGCGTGGCGACCCTGCCCGTTGAGCTTGCGGACTCCGAGATCGCAAGCCTCGAGTTCTCCCCTGCAGGAGTTGACAAGGGTTCGGGCCTGCTCGCCCTCGCCGATCTGCTCGGCATCCCCCGCGAGGCGACCATCGCCGTGGGTGACGCTGACAACGACCTCCCCATGCTCCAATGCGCCGGGCTCTCCGTAGCCATGGGCAACGCCAACGAGAACGTCCGCGCAGCGGCTGACGTCATCGTTGCCGACAACGACCACGACGGCTGCGCAGAGGCCATTCACCGCTTCCTTCTCGCCAGCCATCAGGAGGCGTAGCCATGAAGCGCATCCTCATCATCGCCACCGGCGGCACCATTGCCTCAACCGAGGACGGCTCGGGGCTCGCTCCCACCATGACCGGACGCGAGCTCGCCCAGCAGGTCCCTCTGCTCGACACCCTCTGCGAGCTGGACTTCACCCAGCCCATGAACATCGACAGCACCAACATGCGCCCGCGCGACTGGTTGCGCATCGCCGGCATCATCCGCGACGCCTACGATGCCTACGACGGCTTTGTCATCCTGCACGGCACGGACACGATGGCCTACACCGCCGCTGCCCTCTCCTACCTCATTCGCGGCAGCGAGAAGCCCATTGTGCTCACCGGCTCCCAGCAGCCCATGGCAAACCCCTTCACCGACGCCAAGCTCAACCTCTACCACAGCGTCCTCTACGCCTGCGACCCGGCGTCCCGTGACGTCAACGTGGTCTTTGGCGGCAAGGTCATCTGCGGCACGCGCGCCCGCAAGCAGCGCACCATGAGCTTCAACGCCTTTACTAGCATGAACTATCCCTCACTCGCCTACCTGCGCGGAGACCGGGTCGTGAGGGCGGCAGGTGCGGCCCCCGCCGAGAAGAGCGGGGAGGCCCCGCGCTTCTACGACTCGCTCAACGAGCGCGTCATTGTGCTCAAGCTCACACCCGAGCTCCAGCCGAGCATCTTCGAGCTCCTGTGCCGCGACTACGACGCCATCATTCTCGAAACCTTTGGCATCGGCGGTATCCCCGATCTTGGCGGCTCTTACCAGCGTGCGATCTTTGACTGGGTTGGCTCCGGCCGCACGCTCGTTGTAACCACCCAGGTGCCGGAGGAGGGTCTCGACCTCGGCGTCTACGAGGTGGGCCACGCCTACGCCAACAAGGATGGAATCCTCAAGGGCGACGACATGACCACCGAGGCGCTCGTCGCCAAGACCATGTGGGCGCTCGGACAGACTCGCAGCTCAGCCGAGGTCGCGCGCCTCTTCTACGAGCCAATCAACCACGACCGCATGCCGCGCTAGCCGCCCGCCCTCAGGAAAGCCCCTCCCAAACCCACGTTTCTCGTCCCCGATACGCGGGTTCGAGCGGCATTAAGCAAGTTGAACCCTCCCAAACCGACGTTCTGACGAGAAGAACGCAGGTTTGGGAGGGAGCATGGGAGGGAGTTCGAGCAGCGTCAGCCGCGGCGTGCCTAGAGCAGCTCGCTCACCGTGACCGTTGCCAGCCCCTCGATCTTCTCGCCGCAACGGAACGCGATGGTGTCACCCGGCTGATACGCCACGACCTCCACCAGCTCGGGCAGGGCGAAGTCGTAGATCGTCTCAGAGGCGTCCCCCTCAAGCGTTACGTAGAAGTGCGAGTTGCCCTCGATCACGGCCTGTGCGACCGTGGCCACCACGCCCGTGACCTCGCGCTGCGAGGATGCGTCCGCCGCGGCGTCTTCGGAGAGCAGGCCGTCGGCGGCAAGCATCGTGAGGTAGCCCTCCTGGCACTCCTCCACCGTTGAGCCCGTTGCCACGCTCTGGTACTGCTCCACGTTGATCATCGCGTACATCTTGACCAGGCCGGCCGCGTCCTTGAGCGCCATGAAGTACGTGGGCTGGCCGGCCACATTGAGCAGCAGCGGGTAGGTTGCCTGGTAGCCGAGGTGCTGGACCTGGCCCTCGGCCGAGGCCATCGCGGAGTCCTCCGTGGCGCCGCCGCGCTCGAGCGCGTAGTAGCGCGAGTCCCCCGTGCGCTGATTCACCAGGATGAAGCCCACGTTCGAGTTGTCGGCGGTCACCGAGCTCACGCCCGTGTAGAGATAGATGTCCTCGCCCTGCGCGAGGTAGTTGTAGCCCAGCTCGCCGTTGGTGCCGCTCGTGGTGCGCACCACGCCCTCCTGGCCCAGCCACGAGTTGAGCCAGCCGCCCTGGTAGGCACCACTCCAGTTGTACTGCTCGATGAGCAGGTCCGCGGGGTAGGCGCGGTCGACCCACGTGGGGCACTCCTCAACAGCATAGTCGAGCGTCTCACCGGTGCAGGCATTCAGAAGCACCACGCGCGCGATGGTGGTGCCGCCAAAGAGACCGATCGTCTTTCTCTGCACGGGGTAGACCCACCAAGGGTTGCCCTCCTCGTCGAGCTCAAAGGACTTCTGGTCAAAAAGGTAGCTCGGATAGGAGAGCTGCACGTGGCGGTCGGCGTTGCGCATGAGCGGCTCGGAGTCCGAGTAGAGGATCGGCTGCTCCAGGCGCACGACCTCTGCCTCCTGCGTCACCATGTCCACGATGACGTACGCCGGGATGCCCGCATCGCGGTTGGAGAACCACTTGAAGAGGTCTGCATAGGCCAGCGGGCTCACGCGCACGGGGCGCCCATGGTAGTTGATCTGGCTGTAGGTGTCCGCGATCTCAAACTGGCTCACGTACTCCGGGATGGAGCCCATGGCACGGTTGCCCAGAAGAATGGCCGAGTCGCGGTCGATCACGGGGACGTCGGCGTAGTCAACCTGCTGGATGTCCGTGGCAAAGTCGCCGTCGGTGGTGGTGAGGACCGACGCGTAGCGCTCGGCGTTACCGGGAACGAAGGGCTGGCTCAAAAGCAGGCCAACGAGAAATGCCGCAACAACGGCACCGGGGAGCACCATGAGCTTCTTGAGAAGCGGCGCCCGCTCGATGCTGCGCGCCGCCGCCACCGCAAGCCCCAGGATGGCGAGAAGCGCAATGCCGCAGATCCACGTCCAGACCTGCTGGCTGCCCAAGTTGAGCGCGGGATGGAACCACCAGTAGCACGCGACGAGAGCCACCACCAGCACGATGGCGGCAACGACAAGCGCGCGTCGGCTCCACTTGGCGATCTGCTCCACGAGGGAGGGGCCGGAGGTCGATGCCGTGCCGCCCTCCTCGCGGCGGAGCTGCTCGAAGAGGTCTTTGAAGTCAGGGCCTTGTGCGGGCATCGTCGTCCTTTCCTGGGCGTGACAGTGGTGACACTATACCCGAGAACTCACTTGCGCCCCACGGGACCCTCCGCGGTCAGGTATGCGACGGCCCGCACCAGGACAACGGACACAATGCCGGCAACGATAAGCACGGGCACGAGCGCGTCGCCGATCAGGGGCTCCAGCACCCCCATGAGCTCGGAGGCGCCGTTCACGGCCATGTGAAGCAGTACGGCTGCACGCAGCCTGCCCGTGCGGCGCATGACCCAGCCGAGCAGCAGCCCGATGACAAACGCATAGGAGCCCTGCACGACGTTGAGGTGCATGACGGCAAAGACGAGCGCCTGGAAGGCGTTGGCGGCCCAGAAGCGCGCGGCGGGAACCTCGGGGCGAGGCGTCGAGCGCCACTCCGGGCAGAAGGCGCGCAGGGAGAACTCGAGGGCCACTCCGCGGCAGAGCGCCTCCTCCGCGATGGGCGCGAGCACGGCGATCTCAACGAGCGTGACGAGGCTTGTCTCGTCCGCAATGCCGGCGAGCTCCATGAGCTCGAGGTAGTTATCCATCACCTGCGGAAAGAGCGGCAGCACCAAAGAGAGCGCGCAGGAGAGCACCACCTGAAGCGCTATGCCCAGCACAAGCAGCGTGCAGGCAAGCGCCGCCACACGCGTCGGGCGAGAAGGGCGCGCCTCGTCGCGGCGCAGGAGCGCCCTCGGCCTGAGGTGGAGCCACCACAGCACGGCAAGGGCGAGACCCGCAAACGTTGCGAAGGACGTCAGCAGCCCCACATCGGTCGACAGCAGGGCGATGCCCAGCACCAGTGCGGCAATCGACTGGGCGAGGAGGTACGCGGGAGCCGTTGAAATCGCGGCGAGCAGCCACTTTGCCACGTGGCCCGCACCGTGGCGCGGAGCCGGGGGCTCCCCGTTCTCGCCAGGAATGCCTACCTCCATGCTTACCTCCAAGGCTGGTCTGGTGATAAAGGCGGCCGAGCCCGTGACGGGCGGCGGGGGTGATGACAGGGGTGACAGGGTAAACTGTCACCATGAGACCAATGGTGACAGTTTACCCTGTCACC
>DXAB01000186.1 GCA_019117265.1 Candidatus Olsenella pullicola | reverse complement strand
ATCATGGACGTCGTGTCCTTCCTGGGAGGGGAGGGCGCAGATGTACGCTAAGATCGCGCTCGGCAACGTCCGCAAGTCCTTCAGGGACTTCTCGGTCTTCTTCCTCACGCTCGCGTTTGGCGTCTGCGTGTTCTACGCCTTCGGATCGATCACCGATCAGGCCGCCGTCATTCAGATGGGCGAGGATCAGCGTCGCATGGTGCAGGCGCTGACGGACATCCTCTCGGGCCTCTCCGTGTTCGTGGTCGTCATCCTCGGGTTTCTCGTGGTCTACGCCAACCGGTTCCTCATCCGGCGACGTAAGCGCGAATTTGGCATCTACCTCACGCTCGGCATGGACATCCGGCACGTTTCGCTCATCGTGGTCATCGAGACGCTGGCCGTGGGTGTGGTCGCGCTGGCGGTGGGTCTGCTTCTGGGCATTGGCCTCTCTCAGGTCATGATGTACGTCACGGCCGGGCTCTTCGAGGCAACGATCAAGGGCTTCGTCTTTGCCTTCTCGCCTACGGCCGCACTTACCACGGTCGCGTGCTTCGCGGGCATCTTCCTCGTGACGCTCGTCTTCAACGTGACCACGGTCAGCCGCTACAAGCTCATCGACCTCATCAACGCGGACAAGGTGAGCGAGAAGGTCCGTCTGCGCAGCCTGCCGCTCTCGGTGGTGCTCTTTCTCGTGTCGCTCGTGCTCATCGGCGTGGCGTACAAGACGCTGCTGGAGCACGGCATGATGGAGGAGGGCCCGTACTTCGCGATCGCCACGGGCCTGGTCACAGTGGGCACGCTGCTCTTCTTCTTCTCGATCTCCGGCTTTGCCCTCCGCGCGCTCCAGGCGAGCCCGCGCGCCTACCTCAGCGGTCTCAACATATTTGTGATGCGCCAGCTCAACAGCCGCATCAACACCGCGTGGCTCTCCATCTCCATGGTGTGCGCGATGCTCTTCCTTGCCATCTGCGGCGTGTGCACGGGCTTCTCGGTGGCAACGGGCATGAACGAGAGCCTGGCGGTGGGCACGCGCTACGACATGTCGCTCGTGAGCTACCCCATGGGCATGGCCTCGGCGCTCGTCTCCGCCGACCCCGAGGAGGGCCCGGCCGCTGCCGACGGCTACGACGCCATCTCCCGCCTGCGCGCCGACATCCCCAACTACGACGAGATCTTCCGCGATGCCGTGCAGGTCAACCAATACACCTACGATGCCGAAGGCAACCTGCTCGTGGACACCACCGTTGAGGAGCTCTTTGCCAACACCGACTTCACCGGCAACGCGACCATGCAGACCATGATGCAGGGCAACACCGACCAGCGCCTCGTCATCGTGCCCGTCTCGCAGTACAACGCCCTGGCCCAGATGGTGGGCGAGAAGAACGTGGAGCTCGCGGACGACGAGTGTCTGCTCTGGAACGACATGTCGTCCCTCGACGAGCTCTGGGAGGCCGTGATCGCGCAGAACCCCGAGGTCGAGGTCGCCGGCAAGACGCTGCGCTTCGCCGCGGAGCCGCTCGCGCGCCTGCCCTTCTCGGACTCGAGCGCCGGCGGTACGGTGTCGGGCGCGCTCATCGTTCCCGACGACCTGGTCCCGGAGGGCGCCGGCCCCACCTCGACCGTGGTGAACCTCATGTACAACGGTGAGCGCACCGAGGTGGAGCCGGACGCCGTCGCTGCGATCGACGAGGCCTACGGCGACATCATGAACCAGGGCTCCACGCTCAATGCCTGGCCGGTCTGGATGTGCACGACCGCCCAGAGCCTGCTCGATCAGGCGTCCGGCACCACCGTCGTGGTCACCTACCTGGCCATCTACATCGGCGTGGTCCTGCTCGTGTGCTGCGCGACGGTGCTCGCCCTCCAGCAGCTCTCCGAGGCGGCGGACAACGTGGGCCGCTACCGCGTGCTCGCCGAGCTCGGCGCCGAGCGGCGCATGGTGAGCCGCGCCCTTCTCGCCCAGATTGGCGTGTACTTCCTCTTCCCGCTGGTGGTTGCCGTGGCGCACGCGGCGGTGGCGCTCTCCGTGGTGAACGACATCGTGGCCCTGCTCACCGGCTACCAGATCGGCACGGCGCTCGTGGGCACGGTGATCTTTGTGGTGGCGCTCTACGGTGGGTATTTCCTTGTGACCTATCTCACCTCCAAGAACATGCTCGCCCGCGCGTAGGCTGCTCGGAGCTTTTCCCTCCCTTGGACGCAGTCCCTCCCAAACCTTCTTTTCTCGCCGCTGAATGAAGGTTTGAGCGGCATTAAGCAAGGTGAACCCTCCCAAACCTACGGTCTGGCAACAAAGACGTGGGTTTGGGAGAGTTTGCGCGTAACGGCGAGAAGAGTGCGGAGTGGCCGCTGGCCGAATACAATTTTTATTATTGCCACATGAGCGGGTACCATTAACTGAAGGAAAGGGCTCGCACCTACCCCGCGGTCAAGGAGGAAACCATGGGACTGATCGATAAGCTCAAGAGCAAGTTTGTTTCGGACGACGGCACGTTCAACCCGCCCGCTGCCTCGTTTGCCACCCGCCCCGACACCGTCTACGCTCCCATCTCGGGCGTCATCATTCCGCTCGAGGAGGTCAACGACGAGGTCATCTCCGCCGGCCTCATTGGCAACGGCTACGGCATCCTGCCCACGGGCACCGGCGTTCTCTACTCCCCGGTCAACGGCCGCATCGCCGCCACCACGGTGACCAACCACTCCATCGGCATTGCCACGAACGAGGGCATCGAGGTCCTCATTCACATTGGCATTGGCACCGTCAACATGAACGGCAAGGGCTTCAAGCGCTTTGTAGAGGCCAACGACGAGGTGCGCGCCGGCCAGGTCCTCATGACCTTTGATGTGGATGCCATCAAGTCCGCCGGTTACGACGAGGTCGTTGCCTGCGTTATCTCCAACCCAGACGCCTTTACGAAGATTCGCCACGTGGGCGCCTCCGGTACGCTCATCGGTGACCGCCCGCTCGTCAAGGTTGGCGACCCGCTGCTCACGGTCAAGAAGTAACCGCACGGCACGGCACACAAACGCTATCGGTTGTCGCGGGCGTCAGAGAGCGCCCGTGGCGCATGTAAAGGGGGTACACCATGGGACTCTTTGAGAAGATCAAGAGCAAGTTCGTCTCTGCTGATGGCAAGCTTACGCCGCCGCCTGCCTCGTTCGCCACGCGCCCGGATACGGTCTACGCCCCGCTCACGGGCATGCTCGTGAGCCTTCAGGAGGTCAACGACGAGGTCATCCCCGCCGGCCTTCTCGGCGTTGGCTACGGCATCGTGCCCACCACGAGCACCGGCGTCATCTACTCGCCGGTCTCCGGCCGCGTGGGCGCCACCACGGTGACCAACCACTCGATCATCATTGCTGCGGACAACGGCATGGAGGTCCTCGTCCACGTGGGCATTGGCACCGTGAACATGGGCGGCAAGGGCTTCACCGCGCTCGTCTCCATGGGCGACGAGGTGGTTGCCGGCCAGCCGCTGCTCGTCTTTGACGACGACTCCATCAAGCTCGCGGGCTATGACGACGTGGTTACCTGCACGATCACCAACTCGGACAAGTTCGATCGCGTGGACCGCGTGGGAGACTCGGGCACCCTCATCGGCGGTCGCCCGCTCGTCAAGATCGGCGACCCGCTGCTCGTTGCCCGCAGCGAGTAGCGCGGGCGCGTGTTTCTCGCCCGCCTTTTGCCGAGAAGCACATGGTGGGCGGAAAATCTGGGGAACAATAGGGGCGGAGACCAAGAGGTCTCTGCCCCATTTCTTTGACAGAGAGGAAAAGCATGGCACGCATCTTCATCAGCCCCAGCAAGTACGTCCAGGGCCCGGGCGAGCTCACCCGCCTCGGCGAGTACGCCAAGGCCTACGGCGCCCACGCGCTCGTGGTCATCTCCGAGGGCGGGCTGCGCCGCTCCGGCGACGTCATCACCGCGAGCCTGGAGGCCGCGGGCGTGGCGCACACCTACGACAGCTTCAACGGCGAGTGCTCCCAGGCGGAGATCGACCGCCTCGTGGAGGTCTTCCGCGCGTCCGGCGCCGACTTTGTGGTGGGCGTGGGCGGCGGCAAGATCTTCGACACCGCCAAGGCCGTGGCGGCCGCCGTCGACGTGCCCGTGGTCATTGTGCCCACCATCGCCGCCACGGACGCCCCGTGCTCGGCGCTCTCCGTCATCTACACCGACGACGGCCAGTTCAAGGAGTACCAGTTCTTCAAGCAGAACCCCAACCTCGTCCTCATGGACACCGACGTCATTGCCAAGAGCCCGGTGCGTCTGACGGTCTCCGGCATGGGCGACGCGCTGGCCACCTACTTCGAGGCCCGCGCCTGCAAGCGCTCCGACGCCACCACCTGCGCCGGAGGGCACGTGACCGAGGCCGCCATGGCGCTTGCCCGGCTCTGCTACGAGACGCTCATCTCGGACGGCCTCAAGGCCAAGCTCGCGCTGGAGGCCGGTGCCTGCACCGAGTCCGTCGAGAAGGTCATCGAGGCCAACACCCTGCTCTCCGGGCTGGGCTTTGAGTCCGCGGGCCTGGCCGGCGCGCACGCCATCCACAACGGCATGACCGCCCTGCCCGAGACCCACGCGTTCTACCACGGCGAGAAGGTCGCCTTTGGCACGCTCACGCAGCTCGTCCTGGAGAACGCCGACGAGCTCTACGAGGTGCTCGACTTCTGCGTGGAGGTTGGCCTTCCGGTGACGTTTGCCCAGCTTGGCGTTAAGGATGCGAGCTGGGAGCGCGTGCTCGAGGTGGCGCGTCTGGCCTGCGCGCCGAGCGACACCCTCGGCAACATGCCGTTTGAGGTCACGCCCGAGAAGGTTGCCGCCGCCATGCTCGCAGCCGACGCCTACGGCCGCGCCGCGCTGGCGGAGTAGGGGATTCGGAGCATATCGGCTCTACGGGCGCCGGCTCGCGGTTTTGCGGGCCGGCGCTCTACGCAGGGCCACATCTCGACCACGGTGACCGGTCGAGCAATCTGGTGGGAGAGGTCTCCTCAGGCTTTGCAGCGCGTGCCCCTTGCACCGTTTTGGGAGGTTTTGGGTTTCTCGCCCCTCCGCGCTCCCGAGGGTGCCGCCTCCGGGGCCCCTTGGCGGGTTTTGGGGCAAAGGTTTTATGCCGCGGGGCCCGGGTGGGCTCCGGGGGGCGGGCCGGGCCCGCGTCTGCCCAGTTGGCGCTGGCGAGAAGCGCGCTCTTCTCGCCGCTTCTGCCGTTGCGCA
>DXAB01000185.1 GCA_019117265.1 Candidatus Olsenella pullicola | reverse complement strand
CTCCCACGGCAGCCACGAGTACCACCGCAAGAACATCGAGCGCGTCCGCAACCTGTCCCGCGAGCTCGCCATTCCCGTGGCAATTATGCTCGACACCAAGGGTCCCGAGGTCCGCACCGGCCTTCTCGAGGACGGCAAGAAGGTCACGCTCGAGACGGGCAAGACCTGCATCATCACCACCGAAGACGACGTCATCGGCACCGCCGAGCGCTTCTCGCTTGACTACAAGACCCTCCCGCAGGAGGTCGAGAAGGGCACCGTCATCCTGATTGACGACGGCCTCATTGGCCTTGAGGTCGACCACGTCGAGGGTACGGACATCTACTGCAAGATCACCAACGGCGGCGAGCTTGGCGAGCGCAAGGGCGTGAACTTCCCCAACCTCAACATCAACCTGCCGTCCGTCACCGCCCAGGACCGCGCGGACATCATGTTTGGCTGCGAGCTTGGCATTGACGCCATCGCCGCCTCCTTCATCCGCGACGGCAAGGCCGTCCAAGAGATTCGCAAGATCTGCATCGAGATGGGTACGCCCGAGGTCCTCATCTTCCCCAAAATCGAGAGCGCCCTGGGCGTCAAGAACTTCGACGAGATTCTCCACGAGGCCGACGGCTGCATGGTCGCCCGTGGCGACCTCGGCGTCGAGGTGCCCGCCGCGCAGGTCCCCCACATCCAGAAGACCATCATCAAGAAGTGCAACCAGCACTACAAGCCGGTCATCACGGCCACGCAGATGCTCGACTCCATGCAGCGCAACCCGCGCCCCACGCGCGCCGAGATCACCGACGTCGCCAACGCCATCTACGACGGCACCGACTGCGTCATGCTCTCCGGTGAGACCGCCGCGGGCAAGTACCCGATCGAGGCCGTGAAGACCATGTCCGAGATCTGCAAGGAGACCGAGAAGTACCTGCCCGAGCGCAAGGAGTACCACGACCGCGGCGGCGTTCGCAACGTCAACGGCGCCACCGGCTTTGCCGCTCTCGAGATGGCCGACCGCGTGAACGCGAAGTGCATCCTCGCCCCCACGAACTCCGGCCGCTCCGCGCGCCTCATCTCCACGTTCCGCCCGAGGATGCCGCTCTTCGCCACGTCGCCGCGCGAGCAGACCATCCGTCGCACCTGCTTCTATTGGGGCGTCTACGCGTACCGCACCACCGAGCAGGGTTCGCTCTCGAGCACGCTCTACGATGCGCTGCTGACCGCCCGCCGCAACGGCCTTGTTGAGACCGGCGACATCGTGGTCATCACCGCCGGCGACCCGCAGACCTCGCCGCGCATGGGCGACTACACCACCTCCACCAACATGGCGATGGTGGCCCAGGTCCAGTAAGCCCTTCCGACAGGGCCTCGTACCCGCACGACCGAGCCCCCCCCCAGGGACGCTCCCCGGGGGGCTCGCTTCATTTCTCGCGCCCCATTTTGGCGGGGCGCCTAGTTGTGTGCAGTTTTTGGGCGGTGTGAGAAGTATCACCGTGAAGGCAGCAATTTGCTACCTGCCGCTTTTGCTCTCAGAGCACCGGTGATACCCGGCACCTCCTCGAAAAACTGCACACAACTCAAAATGCCTACCGTTCGCAGCGCCAGTAGCACGTCGAGTAGGGTTTGAGCTCGCTCCCGCCGCCAAAGTCGTGCTCCTCACCGGTGATGAGATCGACCGCGCGACCGCACTGAGCGTCAAAGTGCACCGTTGCCGGCTCGCCGCTCGCGTTGATCGCCACGATAACGCGCTCGCCCTCGCTGCGGCGCTGGAAGACCAGCTGCTGCGGCTGGCACTGGAGCTGCGTGTAGTCGCCCCACACGAGCGCCTCCGAGCCCGCGCGCGCCGCGGCCAGCGCGGCAATCCAATCCGTGAGCTCGCTCCACTCGGGCGCCTCGAGCGCCGGTCGCAGCTCGTGGTCTCCGGGAAGCTGCTCGCCCTCGATACCCCACTCGCTGCCGTAGTAGACCGCCGGAACGCCGGACATGGCAAAGAGCAGGCCGTAGAGCGGCACCAGCTGATGCCGGTCGTCCAGCTTGGTGGCAATTCTCGGCACGTCATGGTTGTCCACAAAGTCGAGCATGTGGCGTCCGGTGTAGAGGTCCCACGGGTGGCTGCCGCTCTGGCGCTCCAGCGCGTAGGCGATCTCGTGCATGTTGGCCGAGTTCATTGAGGACCACAGCCCCTTGTACGCCTCGTAGTTGGTCACCGAGTCGCAGAGGTCGTCGCCCATCCACTGGTTGTAGTCGCCAAACATGGTCTCACCCACCAGCGGGAACTTCTCGCCGCGCTCTTGGCCGATCTGGTTGGCAAGGCTGCGCTGGGAGCGCAGGTAGCCCTGATCAAGGCAGTAGGCAACGTCCAGGCGCAGGCCATCGATGTCAAACTCGCGCACCCAGCCGCGTATGACGTCGGCAAGGTAGCTGTTTAGGCCCTCGTTCCAGTGGTTGAGCTTCACGAGGTTCTGCGCGCCCTCCCAGCAGCTATAGGAAAGCCCGTCGTTCCACTGGTTGTTGCCGTTCCAGTCAATCTCAAACCAACCGGCATACGGGCTCTCGCCGCGGCGCTGCAGCACGTCCTGAAACGCCCAGAAGCCGCGGCCCACATGGTTGAAGACGCCGTCGAGAAGGACCTTGATGCCGTGCTCGTGGCACGCGTCCACCACCGCACGCAGATCCTCGTTGGTACCAAGGCGGCAGTCCACGCGCGTGTAGTCGCGCGTGTCGTAGCCGTGCGAGTCCGAATCGAAGACGGGGTTGAGCAAGAGACATGTGGCCCCAAGCTTGGCAATGTGCTCGATCCAGCCGTTGTCGATGAGCTGCAGGATGCGGTGCTCGAGCACGCCGTCGTTCTCGTACGGGGCGCCCGTGAGGCCCAGCGGATACACCTGATAGACAAAGGCCGGCTCGTACCAGCTCATGGAGGCTCCTCTCGATTGGCGGGGCGGCGCCGCGGCGCCAGCAGACCCTCACCATTCTAGCGGGGCGCCGTTCGCCTATTTTTGCCGTGGCCGAGCGGCGGGCCAACGAGGGGCGCGTCCTTCTCGGCGCCTACCCCGCCAACCGCAGTGCGGCATCGACCGCGTGGGAGACCATCTCGTTCACGGCCTCCTGGGTGTAGAACGCCACGTGCTGCGTGAGCACCGTGTTGGGGAACTGCCGCAGGTAGGCCATATCGCGGTTGGCTATGATGTCGTTCACGCGCGAGGCATGGTAGATCTCGTCCTCGCCGGCAAAGACGTCCATCGCAAGCGCGCCGATCTTTCCGCTCTCTATGCCCGTGACCAGCGTGTTCACGTCCATGAGACTTGCGCGGGCCGTGTTTACGAGCACCACGCCGTCGCGCATCCGGGCAAGGGTCTCGTCACGCACCATGTGGTAGTTCTCGGGCGTGGACGGGGCGTGGAAGGTGATGATGTCGGAGCGGCGGAAGAGCTCGTCCAGGCTCACGTACTCCCCAAGCTGGCGCATCTCATCGTTTGTGTGCGGGTCATAGCCAAGGACCGTGGATCCAAAGCCCACAAGGCGCCGGGCCACTGCCGTGCCAATGCGACCGGTGCCCACAACGCCCACCGTAAGCGAGCCGAGCGTGCGGCCCATGAGACCGGGCAGGGAGAAGTCGTTGACGTTCTGGCGGTAGACCATGGGCTTGTACTTGCGCAGTGCCACCAGCATGAGCATGAGGGTGAAGTCCGCCACGCTGTCCGGCGCGTAGCTTGTGTTGGAGACGGAGATGCCCAGGCGCTCCGCCGCCGCAAGGTCAATGTGGTCTGTGCCGATGGTGCGGGTGACCAGCACGCGCAGGCCCTGCTCGGCAATCTTGCTCAGGAGCGGCTCGTCGTAGCTGACCATCCCCAGGATGAGGGCTGCGTCAAAGCCGCGGACCAGCTCTACGCTCTCCGCGGTGAGTGGGAACGGGTGGCACACGAGCTCGGAAACTTCGGTACGCGCCGCCTGCCGCTCAAATTCCGCCTGCTCGTCCGGACGAACGTCAAACGCAACGATTCTCATGGGTGCTCCTCTCCTTGTATGGGACAAGTATGACCGTTGGCCGGGGAGCGCAGCAAGGGCGAGAGGAGCGTGGGGCGGAGGGGTCGGTGTCCCAAACGGCCTAGTTTTGGGTTTTGTCCCGTCGCGCGCCTCCCCGGTTGCCGTCTCCGGGGAGCTTGCGGAGGTTTTGGGGCAAATGTTTTATGTTGCGCCGTCGCGGAAGGAGCCAAAGTCACGTCCTTCTCGCCGCCGAGACCCTTCTCACCGCGTTTTCAGGAGTGTTGGGCAAAAGGTTTTATGTCGAGAGGGGCGGCGCATCAAACCTTTTGCACAAAACTAGCCGAGGGGTACAGCCGGACCGAATGGGGACGCAGGACTACAAATACCGCCCGCCCGGAGCACGTCCGGACGGGCGGCGGTTGTCAGTGGCTGACGAGAAGCGCTACTTGCTGCGGCGCCTCAGGACAATTCCAGCGGCACCGGCGCCAATGCCAGCAACGAGCAGCGAGGCAACGGCAACAGCGGACGTGGGATCGCCCGTGTTGGGAACGGTGCCATCGGGCGTTCCGGGCTCAACCGGGGTGGTCGGCTCGGTGGGCTCGTTCGGCTCGCTCGGCTGAGTGGGCTCGCCGGGCTCGGGCTCCGGCTCGGG
>DXAB01000023.1 GCA_019117265.1 Candidatus Olsenella pullicola | reverse complement strand
TACTCCGACGACGACAAGGGCGTGGAGCTCCACCGCCTGTTCAACCCCTACGCCCTCTCGTGCACGCACCACTACACCGCGAGCGAAGAGGAGCGCGACGCGCTCGTGAAGCTGGGCTGGCGCTACGAGGGCACGGCGTGGTACGGCGTGGCGGAGAAGCCCGCGGAGCCCGAGAAGCCCGCGGAGCCCGAGAAGCCCGAGAAGCCCGCAGAGCCCGAGAAGCCCGCGGAACCCGAGACCCCAACCGAGCCCGAGGAGCCCCCGGTCACGCCCGAGGATGACTTTGTCTACGAGAAGAACGGCGACGGCACCTTTGACATCGTTGGATACACGGGCTCGGACGAGTCCGTCATCGTGCCGGCGCGCCACGAGGGCAGCGACATTGACTGCGTTGACTTCAGGGAGGAGAAGACTCCCAACCTTGACAAGATGAGGCACCTCTCCTTTGAGCGGGGCTCGAGAGCCACTGCGCTCATGCTCGGTTCCTATGACGAGGACAACAGCATCTACCTGGAGACGATCGACCTCTCAAATCTTACGGAGCTTGAGGTCGTGGAGATTTGGGACCAGGGGACGCTGAGCGGCCTTGACCTGTCCGGCCTGAGCAAGCTCGAGCTCGTGGGCTACGTAAACGCGGACTGGCACGCGCAGTGGGACACGACGTTGGATGCGGTGACGTCCTACACCCGACCGCGTGCGTTCGAGGGCGTGAAGCTTGGCGAGAACGACTCCCTTACCCAGCTTGACGTCCAAGCCGGCTGTTATGCCGGGGTCGCAGCACCCGAGCTCTCCGAGGCCCCCAGGCTGCGGTCCGTGAGGCTGATCGCATACGGGCTCTCGGGCGTCGATCTTGGCGGGCTGTCGAGCCTGAGTATCGTTGACGTCTCGTTCAACGATCTCACGGAGCTCGACCTGGATGCCTCCGGGTGCCCGGACCTGCGCAAGGTGACCTGCGAGGCCAATCGGATCGGTCATCTCAACGTAGCGCTCGTACGCAAGCTCGGGGAGCGGGGCGGCGACCTGAACTGCTCGTACAACCTCCTCGACAACGTTGACGAGATACAGTCCGTGGCTAAGGAGTACCCGGATCTTTACCTGAGCATCGAGCCTCAGGGCGCGTGGCGATAGACGTGGAAAGACCGGCGGACAAGAGAAGGGAAGATGATGAGAAGGAATAGGCTTGCGGCGACCCTAGCCGCACTGATGGTGTTTCTTGCCTGTCTCGTGGTTCCGAGGGTGGCCGCCGCCGCGCCCCTCGACGCGGGGAATCCTACGCTCTACGAGCTCGACGGGAAGACGACCACCCTCAAGGGGACGTACGGCGGCACGCGGCGCGTGGTGATCGTGGGCAGGCCAACGTGCTACAACACCACGAACACCATCGCCCAGGCGGAGAAGATTTCCGCCATGGGCTCCGACGTCACCTTCATCGTCCTGGACATTGACGGCGATAGGGCGGCCTTTGCCGAGGCGTTTTCTTCTCGGCAGACGAGCCGCGTCCGGTTTGCCTCGCCGACCACGGACGAGCCGTCAAACCTCTACAACAACTGGGCGTGGAGCGCCTATCGGGCGTTTGGCAGCACCTCGGACGAAGTCACGCTGCCGTTTGTTGTTCTCATCAACGAGAACAACCAGATGGTGAACGTGACCACGGGCCTGCAGACGCTCTCGACCCTTCTCGCAAAGCAGGGATGGTCGGTATCGGGCGACGGCGGCACGTACCACACGGTCGAGTTCAACACCAAGGGAGGCCCCTGCATCCCGGCACAGCTGGTCAAGGACGGCTCGTGGGTCGTCGACCCGGGCGATCCCACGTGGGAGGGACATATCTTCCGCGGGTGGTATCACGTGACCGAGGAGGGGGTCGTTGAGTATGACTTCTCCCAGCCGGTGACCGACGACCTGTGGATCATTGCCGAATGGATTGACCTCGATCCCTCTGATGATGACGAGGTCGACTACAACAACTGCGGGCAGTTCCCGCCGGTCACGGTGACGTTTGACTCCCAGGGCGGCTCCAAGGTCGCGTCCCAGACGGTCGACTTCCACGACTACGCGACCGAGCCCGCCGACCCAACGCGTGCGGGATACGTCTTTGTTGGGTGGTACAGCCAGGCGAGCGGCGGCACGCCGTGGGACTTTGACGAAGACTACGTGATGGACCCCATGACCCTCTACGCCCACTGGGAGCCCGTGAAGGGCGGCAACGACACTCCTGCCGAGAAGACCGTCACGATGTACCGCCTCTACAACCGGTACACCGGCGAGCACCTCTACACGTCCTCGGCCTCCGAGCGCGACTCCCTCAAGTCCATCGGCTGGACCTACGAGGGCGTGGGCTGGGTGGCGCCTGCCACGGGCGACCCCGTCTACCGCCTGTTCAACCCCTACAGCGACGACCACCACTACACCACGAGGGCCAGCGAGCGCGACGCGCTCAAGAGGATCGGCTGGCGCGACGAGGGCGTTGGCTGGTACTCGGGCGGCGATGTCCCGGTGCTGCGCCAGTTCAACCCCTACGCGACGACCTCCACCCACAACTACACCGTGAGCAGGGAGGAGAACGACAAGCTCGTCTCCCTCGGCTGGAGGGAAGAGGGCACCGGCTGGTATGCGGTGAGCGCGGGCTAGGTGGCCCGTCGGCCGAGAAGAACGTCTCCTGGCCCCCGTTGTCCTCGCGGTAATGCGGACAACGGGGGTCAGCGTTGGGGCGCGGGGATACGGGCCGCTCGCGCGCCCTATAATCTCAGGGGAACGTGTGGTGCCAAGGGGAGCGGGGTGCGTGTGGCAAAGCGGGGTCAGAGAAACCAGTCCGTGCGCAAGCGGCGCGAGAGCCGTGCGCAGGCCATCACCCTTCCCGCCATCGACGCCCTGCGCGACCTGCCGTCCTTTGGGGACCTTCGCCTGGATGACGCGCAGAGCTCCGCCTTTGAGGCGTTTCTCGCCGCATCGGAGAATGCCGACGAGATGCGCCTGGGCTTTGTGGTCCGCCTGGACCGGGGCTACCCCCTCGTGGTCACCGCGGACGACGCCTTCCGCGCGGAGCATGCGGTCTCCTTTGCCAAGCTGGATGCCGAGAAGGACGAGTGCCTGCTGCCCGCCGTGGGCGACTGCGTGGCCGTTCGTCGCGCTCCCGGGCACGACATGGGCGTCATCGAGCGCGTGCTGCCGCGCCGCACGTCATTTGAGCGCTGGCGCGGGCGCAGTCGCGGGGAGAAGCAGGTCCTTGCGGCCAACGTGGACACCATCCTCATCGTGCAGGCGCTTGGCGCGGGAGACGTGCTGCTCGACCGCGTGGCGCGCTCGCTCGTGCTTGCAAACGACTGTCGCACGACCCCCATCGTGGTGCTCACCAAGGCGGACCGCTGCTCGCGGGACGAGCTCGTGCGCGACGTGTGCCGCGTACGCAGTCTCGTGGGCGAGAAGATCCGCGTGGTCGTGACTTCGTCCGCGGCGGGGGAGGGCCTCGACGAGGTGCGTGCCTGCGTTCCCGCCGGCACCTGCGCGATGATCCTCGGCGAGTCCGGTGCCGGCAAGTCCACGCTGCTGAACGCCCTTCTCGGTCACGACGCGCTGGCAACGGGAGAGGTACGCGAGCGCGACGACAAGGGCCGTCACACCACGGTTGCCCGCGTGATGGTGAGGCTTCCGGGCGGGGGCACCATCGCGGACGCCCCCGGTCTGAGGAGCCTTCCGCTCGTTGGTCACGAGCGGGGACTCTCGGTCACCTTCCCGGAGATTGCAAAGGCCGCCGGCGCCTGCCGCTTCAGCGACTGCACGCACGTCCACGAGCCCGGGTGCGAGGTGCGGGCCCTGCATGCCGCGGGGAGCATCTCAGACGAGCGCCTGCGCTGCTACCTTGCCCTGGCACAGGAGATGCGCGCGAGCGCGCGGGCACTTGACCCGGACGTGGTCATTTAAAATCAATCAAGAAACCGTGCCTCCCTTTCGTGTGGAGGACGTGTGTGCATGGCAGTTTCAAAAATAGTTAATCGTCGTTTTTTGACCTACCCAATAATCATGCGCCTCTAGAGAATCTGGCAGATACCCGAGAGCTGCGGGGAAGGTTCGTGTCTGACTTTCTCTAAAAGACCCGTCGGCCGCCGCCGCATGGGGCGAGAATTCCCTCACCGATTGCCCAGAGGGGGCACGGCGAGAGGGGGAAGGCCCATGAGGCGACGGTTTAGGCTGGTGCTCTCAGGCTCATGCGCGATTCTGGCCGCCATGGCGTGCCTGCTCTATGGCGAGCACACGCGGGAGGAGGCGGAGCGCGCCCGCGCAGAGGCGCTGGAGCGTTACGGCGGCGAGGTGGTGAGCCTCGTCGTTGCCACCGAGACCATAGAGGCGGGCGGGGTCATAGACAGGAGCAACGTTGCCGAGCGCGACTGGGTCTCCGACCTCGCGCCCGCCGATGCGGTGACGGGGATAGACGGCGTCCTCGGCGACGAGGTGAGCGTGCCCGTCTCGGCCGGCGTGCCGCTCACGGCGCTCAACTTTCGCGACGCGGAGGATGCCGTGGAGGTTCCCGCGGACCGCATGGCGCTCTCCGTCCCCGTGAGCGACGACATGGGCATTGCCTCGTCAATGGAGGTGGGCGCCACGCTCGCGGCGTACGAGGTGTCCGACATGGGGGTGCGCCTTCTTGCGGACGACCTGCAGGTCCTTGCCTCTCCGCAGAGCTCTGGCGGACCGCTCTCCTCGGGCTCGGTAACGGTTGCGGTTGCTCCGGCGGACGTGGCGCAGATCCTCGCGGCGAGCGGGGAGGGGAGCCTGCGCCTGGCGCTTCCCGGCGAGGGGGCGCTCGAGCTTGCCCAGGAGGCCCCCGTTGCCCCAACGGAGGTCGGTGCCAGCGAGACGGGGGAGGCTGAGGGCGCATGAGCTCCTGGATGGTCTATTGCGCCGAGAAGAGCCGCAAGGCGCTCCTGCGGGCAATCGGCGTCATCGACGAGGCGGCTACGGCGATCTTTGCCGCCGCGGGCGACGACCTGAGGGATCGCGTGGCCCGAGGCGAGCCCGGGGAGTACGGAGTTGTCGTGGGCCCGGCGTCAGAGGGGGTCTCGGACATAAACCTCGCCGCCGCCGTGGCAAACGACGGAAACGCCCGATGCGTGGTTCTCGCTCAGGAGGGCGTCTCCGGCTCGTTGAGGTCCCGTGCCGCACGTGCGGGCATCGACCTCGTGGTTGACCTCTCCGAGATCCCCGAGGAGCCGCGGGCGAGAAGTGAGGCGGGCTCTTTGGATGGGGGTCCAGACATGTCCGCCCCGCTCGCCCCGGCTCGGGGAGGGGTCGAGCTGCCCGACATCTCGCTGCGAGCACCGGTCCTGGTTGTGTGCTCGGGGCGCGGGGGCGTGGGAAAGACCGCCGTGGCCTCCGTTGCCGCATGCGCGGCGGCCCGATGGGGCATGCGTGTGTGCCTGGTTGACCTCGACCTCTCGTGCGGAAACGCGCGCGGGTGCTTTGGTACCCCGGGAAAGTCCGACCTCGCCTCGCTCGCATCCGACGGTGGGCTGCCGGAAGACGATCAGCTGAGAAGGCTCTGCGTCTCCGCGGCACCTGGGGTCTGCGTGATGGGCCCCTGCGACCTGCCCGAGACGGCCGAGCTCGCCACGCCGTATGCGGGCGCAGCGCTCGACTTTGCCTCGCGCGAGTTTGACCTGGTGCTCGTTGACACCTCGACCACGTTTACGGACGCCGTGGCGCAGGCGGCGCAGATGGCAGATCGCCTCGTCATCGTCTCCGACGGCAAGGCGGGGTCAATCTCCTCCGTGGCTCGCATGAGCGGGCTCGCAATCAGGCTTGGCGTGGCAAGGACCAAGATCGCGCGGCTCGAGAACCGGGCGGACCCCCGAGAAAAGACGAACTACGCCCTCGGCAGGGCCGAGGTGGGGCTCGAGGCGGCGCGCGTCTTCCGCGTCTTTGACGGCGGGCAGGAGGTCGGCGACCTCCTGTCTTCAGGGCAGGCGTATGACCTCGCCGAGCCCGGCTACCCCTTCGCGGACTCCGTCGCAACGTTTCTGGCGCAGCTGCTCCAGGAGCTGGGGAGGCTTCCGGAACACGACGAGGCGCGCCGTGCCGCGGAGGGGATGCGCTCCGGGCGCCTGAGGACCCTGTTCGGGCTGAGGAGGGAGGCGAGGTAACATGAGCGTCCTTGAGCGTGTGCGAGAGGTCGAGCGGGCGCATGACACGGCCCCGGCGCTGGCGACGAGGACTCGCCTACGCTCGGAGCGCGAGGCGCTCAAGGGGAGGCTCATCGAGCGCCTGGGCCTCGCCACGATAGCGAGCATGCTCGCCGAGGGAGACGTGCGCCAGGCGCGCTCGGAGATCCGCGTTGTCCTGGAGGCGATTCTCAATACGCAGGAGCACGACTCCCTTGACGTGGACGAGCGGGAGACGCTGCTGCGCCAGGTCATCGATGAGGTGTGCGGACTTGGCCCTATCCAGCCGCTGCTCGAGGACGACCAGATCACCGAGGTGATGATCAACGGCTGCGGCGCCCTGTTCTTCGAGCGCGGCGGCGAGATCTACCCGGCGGACGCGGTCTTTGACTCCCCCGAGCAGATCATGATCGTCATGGACCGCATCCTCGCGCCGCTCGGGCGCCGCCTCGACCGCGCGAGCCCCATCGTGAACGCGCGCCTTTCCAACGGGGACCGCGTCAACGCCGTTGCGGCTCCCATTGCCATCGACGGGCCGGCGGTAACCATCAGGAAGTTCTCCGACCGCATCCGCTCGCTCTCGCGGCTGGTGGAACTTGGGTCCCTGCCCGCCTGGTTTGCTCGGATCCTCTCCTGGGCGGTGCGGGTCCGCCGGTCGATAGCGGTTGCCGGCGGAACGGGCTCCGGGAAGACGACCCTGCTCAACGCGCTCTCCTGCGAGATTCCCGTCGGCGAGCGCATCGTGACGATAGAGGACTCTGCCGAGCTGCGCTTTGACACCCACCCCAACGTGGTGCGCCTCGAGGCGCGGGACAGCTCAATCGAGGGCTCCGGAGAGATCACGATCAGGGAGCTCGTCAAGAACGCCCTGCGCATGAGGCCTGACAGGATCGTCGTGGGGGAGGTGCGCGGCGAGGAGTGCGTCGACATGCTCAACGCGCTCAGCACGGGGCATGACGGCTCGCTCACCACCCTCCATGCGGGAAGTGCCGAGGAGGCGGTGATGCGCCTCGTGCTCATGGCGCGCTTTGGCATGGACCTCCCCACCAATCTCATCGAGGAGCAGATCGCAACGGCCATCGACCTCATCGTCGTGACCAGGAGGCTCGCGGACGGCGCACGCATCGTGGCGTCGCTGACTGACGTCTCGCGCGGTCCCGGCGGGGTGGTGCAGCTCAACGAGTGCGTCTCCTTTGACCTCGCGTCACACTCGTGGACGCTCGTCTCAGAGCCCTCCTTCGTTGCCGCCGCCCTGGAGGACGGCCTGCTTGATACGAGGGAGGTGGAGTCGTGGAGAGCGCTTTTCCCTTGATGGCGGCCCTTGCTTCCGCGCTTGTCCCGTTCTTCCTCCTTGGGGGAGAGCTTGACGCGTCCCAGCTTCTCTCAGCGGGACGGCTGAGAAGGACGGCGGGTCGCATCGTCCGCCTGCTCGGTCGCGCGGGGAGGGCATGGCCGCTTTCCCGTCTGCTCGAGCTGGGCGTTGTCCGGCGTGCGGTGGGGGAGCTCACGGGCAGCGCCGTGGCGAGGGACCTCGGGCTGGATGCGTACGCCGCCTCTGCGACCCTCGCATGCGCTGTTCTGCTCGTCACGATTGCGGCGGGCCTGGCGCTCTGGTCCGCGGTCGCCGGGGTGGCCTGCGGGGTGGGCTCGGTGGCCCTTGTCGTTGCCCGAGACGCCTCGAGGCGCCAGAGGGCAAAGCGGGAGGTCGCCATGGCGATGCCGGGAATCTACCGAACGCTCTCGGTTGCCCTCGGCTCTGGCCAGACGCTCTCCCAGGCGGTGGCGTACGTGAGCGCGCACGAGCGTGGACCGGCGGCGGGGATCTTTGCGAGGATGTCGCTTCGCCTCAGGTGCGGGGTGAGCACGGAGGACGCCGTCGGGCAGCTCGCCGAGGAGCTCGAGGTCTCGGGGGCAGATCTTCTTGCCGCCGCGCTCGTGATCTCGCACCGTACGGGAAGCCCCCTGCGCGACCTGCTCATGAGGTCCGCTCGCCTTGCCGAGCGCCAGGGGGAGTTTGAACGGCTTCTCGCCGTTAAGACGGCGCAGGTGAGGCTCTCGGTAAAGATCGTCTGCCTGCTGCCCGTCGTGATGGTGGGCGCGCTCGCCGTCATCTCGCCGGACTTCCAGAGCGGGCTTCTCACCCCGGTTGGGATGGGGTGCGTTCTGCTTGCTGCGGGGCTCGACGCCCTTGCGCTCGTTCTCATCAGGCGGCTCGTGAGGGCGGTGATCTAGTGGATGCGAGTTCGGTTGCCCTGCTTGGAGCCGCCGCGCTTGCGGGCGCATGCTCGGTCATGGCCGTCTCTCGGCTGCCGAGAAGGACCTCGCGCCGAGGGGTCGCGTCGTCTCTGTCTCGGCTGACGGGACTCATCGAGCGCCTGCCGCCAGTCCGTCGTGCGGCCCGCGTGGAGGAGCGCCTGCGGAGGCGAAGGGAGTGTCTCGGCGAGCTGCCGGTGCTTCTCGACGTGATGACGCTCGGGCTCTCTACGGGTCTCTCCTTTGACGCCTCGCTCGAGCTCTACTGCTCGCGCTACGGCAACGTGCTCGCCCGCGCCTTTTCCGAGGCGATGCTCAGCTGGAGGATTGGCGCCGTGAGCCGCGAGGCCGCCCTTTGGGAGCTTGCCGAGGAGCTGGACGTGACCGCGCTTCGGAGATTTGCCTCCGTGGTGGGCGAGTCCCTTTCCTTTGGGACCCCGCTTGCAGAGGCGCTCGAGCGGCAGGCGCAGACCATGCGAGAGGAGCAGCGCTCGCAGGTCGAGGAAGAGATCGAGCGCGTTCCCGTCAAGATGCTCGTCCCCTTGGGGACGCTGATCGTGCCGGCAATGTTCCTGGCGATTCTGGGCCCGCTTCTTGGGTCTGCGGTGATGGTTGGGTAGGGCGTGTGCCCTCAGAGGAAGGGAGCGAGAAATGCAAGAGCGAATTGCGAGTGGGGCGGCTTGGCTGCGCGGAGCGCTGGCGGATGAGCGCGGCCAGGGAACAACGGAGTACGCCATTCTCGTGGGCGTGCTCGTGGTGATCGCGATCTTGGCAATCGTTGCCTTTAGGGAGCGGGTGGCCGAGCTCTGGAGTGCCATCTCGGACGGCATCAACTCCCTGTGAGAAGGACGGTCCTTGCCGCGGCTCTTCTCCTCGCGCTCGCAGGGGCGGGAGCCCTGCTTGCCTTCTCGTGCGTGCGGCTCTCCGAGCATGGGGAGCGCCCGGAAGAGGCTCGGGTGCTCGAGGGGGAGCCCGAGGGGGATGCCGCGGACGAGAAGAGCCCCGTCCCGATGGGTGAGCGCTATGAGAGTGAGCTTGCGCTCGTTGACGAGGTTGCCCGCGTTCTTGAGGAGCGGGCGAGCGATGCGGACTCGATTGTGGTTCGCTCTGGGTACCTGGACCTCTCGGGAAAGGTATGGGCGTGCGTGCTGCAAGGGGAGGGGAGCGTGGAGGTGCTGATGGTGAGCGAGTCCCCAGGGGGCGCGGGGAGCGAGGTGGTCTCGTGGAGCATGGACGCCGAGGACGCCGCCGCCTTGGCTGGTGCTGGCTGAGGGGGCCTCATGCGCAGGCGACTACGGAATACCTGCTTGTGCTCAGCGCGTTTCTGGCTGCGATTGCCGCGCTCGCGCTGCTCTGGCACGCCGCGCGCGACGGCGGCCTCGTCACGCTGGCCACGGATGCCGCATCCCATGGGGCAGGAGGCGGCATCGTCCCCCTGCTCAAGGACGTCCTGGGGTACTGAGGCATGCGCGCGTGCGGGCACGTGCGGGCAGATGAGCGTGGAGGCGGCGCTTCTCCTCCCGGTTGTGCTCGCCCTCATCGCCCTGCTCGCGCAGCCCGCCTGCGTGCTCTACACCCGCTCGGTCATGGCGGCCACGGCGGGCGAGCTCGCGCGCCTGGCGGCAACGTCGCGGGGGTCGGAGGAGGACCTCCGCGCCTTTGCCCTTCGCCGCCTTGCCGCGGTTCCGGACGTCCCCATCTTTCACGCGGGAGGCTCGCAGGCGTGGGAGGTCTCGTGCGACGGCCCCAACGAGCGGGGGAGGGTGAGCGTCTCCATCGAGGGGAGGGTACGGCCGCTGCCCCTCTTTGGGGCACTTGTCGCCGCGCTCGGAACCGTGGACGGCGGGGAGGTCGTGGTGCGCGTTGAGGTCTCGTGCGCCCTGCGCGCGGAGTGGCTGGAGGGAAGCTATGACGAGTGGGTTGGCATGTGGGGGTAGAGGGGGCGCGCCCGGCGCGCCGGTCCTCGGCCTCTTTAGGGATAACGAGGACGGCTTCACGACCGTTGCCGTTGCGATAGCGCTCCTGCTGAGCCTCTCGCTCGTGTTCTCCGCCGCCGCTGCAGGATGGGTGGCGTCGCGCTCGTCCGAGGTGCAGCGCGTCGCGGACGCAACGGCCCTTGCGGGGGAGAACGCGGTGGCAGCGTTCTCGACCGTTGTCCAGGTGGTGGACGCCTGCTCGCTCAGCCTGGGGCTGGCGGGCGTCGTGGTTCTTGGGGCGGGCATTGTGACCTCGTGCGTCCCCGGTCTCACCGCAACCGGAGCGCGCCTGTGCTCTGCGGGCGGCAGGATACTCGACGCCCGCGGCTCCTTCGTGAGGAGTGCCGCCGAGGGCGTCGAACGCCTGGAGGCGACGCTTCCCCTGCTCGTTGTGGCGAACTCCGCATCTTGCGCCGCCGCCAACTCCGATGGGGGCATCTCGTATACGGGCTGCGCCATCCCCTTCCCCCTTGCCTCCGAGTCGGACTTCTCGGCGCTCGAGCGTGAGGTGGACGATGGCGGGATGAGCGAGCTCTCGGAGGAGATGCGGGAGGCGTCGTCTGCTGCCGAGGACGCCGCCCGTCGCGCGGACGAGGCGCTCCTGCGCGGGTGGATGGCAGACTGCGGCTCCTCACCGTACTGCCTGAGGGAGCGCGCGGACGCTCTGGCATCCCTCTCCGCAGCGGAGAACCCGCACTATGCCTCGGTGGAGAGCTGGTCGTTTGGGGCGCCGCTCCTGAGGGCGCGCGCCTACTACGCCGCCCGTCTTGCCATGGAGCGCCCCGAGGGGCAGGGCATCGAGGAGCTTACCGACTCCGCGTGCCGGCGCGCCTTCTACGAATATGCGCTCGACGAGGTCCTGCACGGCTCGTACGTGGAGATGATCGACGGATCGGTGCGCGTCGACCTTCCCTCCCTGCCGAGAAACGCCGACGAGACGCGCTCGACGGAGCTCTACACGCAGCAGGCATGGCCCTGCACGACGGAGGGCCAGACGAGGACGCTGCACTGCTCGGCGGAGTGTCCCGGCGCGCAGGGGGAGTCTGCGGGCGTGGCCTCCCTGCGGCAGCTCGAGACGGGCGAGGTCGGGCGCTGCGAGGTGTGCCACATGGACGTGGGCGACCTCGGTCGCGTTGCGGCGGCGTCCACCTCCATCAACAACGGGTTTGAGTACCACTGGAGGCTCGTCGTGGACGCATCGAGGGACTATGCCCAAGCGCGCTCGGAGCTCGTGGCCGCCGAGGAGCGCACGAGGGAGCTCGCGGCGCAGGGTGAGGAGTCCTTCTCCCAGGTGCTTGAGCAGCTCTCCGTGACGCGCCCCACCATCTGCCCGCCGGGGGCGTGGGGATGCGTCTCCGTGGTGGCGCGCTCGGACGGCAAGACGGTCCCCACCGAGCTCACGAGGGCGTTTCTCTCGTCTGCGGAGCTTCCCGCGGGTGCTGCCGTCTCTGCCGCCGTGCTTGCACCGGATGAGGCAACGGAGGAGAACAACGTGCTCTCAAGCTTCTTTGATTCGCTTGGGGCGAGCGGGTCTGCGCTCGGGGGCGCTGCCGATGGGGTGCTCGACCTCTGGGGCTCCCTTCTCGTGGGGTACGGCTCGGCGTGCGGGGGCGTTGCGGAGGCGGGGTCAGAGTTTCTCGACGGCCTTGACGGGGTTCTCGGTGGCTCTGTTGGGTCGTGGCTGAGGGGGCGCCTCAAGGACGCTCTCCACGCGACGGGGATCGAGCCCGTGGACATGCGCTTGAGAAAGCCCGTCCTCACCAACACCCAGGACGTGTTGGGCAAGAGCGGGTTCAACCAGACCGAGCTGAGGGAACTCGTCGAGCGTTTGCCGGACGCGCCCTCGGTCTTTGACTTTGCGAGAGAGGTGGGCGTCATGCTCTCCAACCAGACGGGCGGTGGCAGCTTCACCGTTGCCGAGCTCACGATTCCCGGAACCAGCATCTCCATACCCCTCACGATTGACCTCTCGAGACTGGGGGAGGCGGCATGACGAGGCTTTCTGCAGGCGGAGGCTGGGGCACGCGCGCGCAGATGACGGTGGAACTTGCCGTCGTCACGCCCGTGGTCATCGTGGTGGCGCTCATCGTGTTCAATCTGATGCGTTACGTCGTGGCCTGCGCGGCCTTTGACCAGGCGGCCCTCGACTGCGTGGTGGCCCACGGGGTGGCTCAGAGCGGGGAGCTGAGCGAGCGCGGCGCGGTCGAGCAGGTCCGTCGCGCCCTCTCGGACGCGCTCGAGGGCTATGGGTCGTGCGAGGTGGACGTGCGGGCAGAGAGCGCGAGCTCATCCTCCCAAGGAGAGATATTCGCCATATCACCCCTGCTCACGCGCTATGTCTGCACGCTCACATACCACCCGTGGCCCCTGAGCGTCCGCATGCCCGGAATCACCTACGGGGCGCCCTTTGCCCTCACGCACGAACGCTCCCTCATTGTGGACAGGTATCGGCCCGGGGTGGTGGTCTGAGATGGCAACGGTTAGGCTCGCGTCCGACGAGCGACCGGAGACGGTGCTCGAGTTCAGGGTTCTGGGCTCCTGGCGCGAGAAGATCCGCGGTCTTCTCGGCACGTCCCCTGATGCCGCCCCGGTCATGCTCACGCGATGCTCCTCGATCCACACCTTTGGGATGGCCTACCCGATTGACGTGGCCTTTGTCGGCGAGCTGGGGGAGGTGCTCGAGGTCAGGCGGGGGCTCGCCCCGCGCGCCTTTGCCTCTCACGGGACAGCGTGCTGCGTGGTGGAGCGCCCGTCAGGGGACGGCGCATGGCTGGAGGAGGGGGAGCACCTCTGGATCGTATCGATAAGCGCCGATGCCCTAGCAGCATAGGAGAAGGGAAGGACGATGGAGAGGACCGACGTGAAGCGAAAGAGCACATGCCTTGAGACGAAGATCTGCCCAAGGTGCGGTGCGGAGCTCTATGCGGACATGAACGTGTGCTACGGGTGCCTTTACGATTTCTCGCGGGACGCCCTCCGCACGCCGAACATCCCGCTTTCGCTGCTTGCTGAGGAGGACGGCCCGGAAGACACGGTCAACCTCGCTGCGGCTGTGACCGAGCCCCTCACGGAGCGCGTTGGCATGATGATGCGAACCTCATCCGTAGACATGTGGATAGCTGTCTCGGATGAGGGCGTCTCCATCGGTCGCGCTCCGGAAAACGACGTTGTCCTCCACTCGCCCGCCGTCTCCGGGCGACACCTCAGCATCACGCCGACGCCCGATGGGATGGAGGTCAGCGATCTCAACTCGACCAATCCCGCCCGCTATCACGGAAGGGAGATACATGGGCGCGTCATAGTTTCGTACGGGGATACCATTGACGTCTGCGGTTGCATCCTCACTATGACCGGACCCGCGATCGATGCCTACTGATTGCGCCCGAGGAGCGGCGATTACGGTGCCCCTTGGGCATCGTGGGCAAGAAGGCAAAAAAGTCTTTGACACGCAAGGGGAGTTTGGTATAGTAATCCCTGCACCAAATGGCTGGGTAGCTCAGTTGGTAGAGCAGGGGACTGAAAATCCCCGTGTCAGGGGTTCGACTCCCTTCCCCGCCACCAGAACTTTCGCAGGTCGGAGGCCATGTGTCTCCGGCCTGCTTTCTTGTCGGTACCGTTTGTGTTCCCAAATCGGTACCAAAGTGCCTCGCAGACTCTCCTCTCAACCCATCGGAGGCCCCAGAACGGGGCCAGTCGCCGGGATATGACCGGAGAGAGGAGCGCTGAGTTATGGGAACGTCTGGAGTGCTAGTGAAAGCGGCGGCGGACTTGGAGGAGGTGTCCCGCTCGCTGAGGAGCGTGAGCCTACTCCTCGGGGACCATATGACGGCGACAACGCCAAGCTACGAGAGTGAGGACGTTACCCTCTGGGGTGCCATCGAGCTAATCGACCTCAACGAGAGGAAGGTCCGGGATGCCATCGCGGTCATCGACTACCTGCGCGGAGAAGGCGCGGGCGACGGTAGCGCCTACGAGCGCTGTCTCTCGGAGGTGATGGGCGATTAGGCTGGACCGGAGGTACAATCGAGGAGCGTCCGGGTACTCACCAAATCCGGCCCGGGCGTGACGCGGCGCGCGTCTCGGTATTGGGGTCTAGCCAGCCGAGGCGCGCGTCCTCAGTGAAATAGGTTGTATATCCAGACGGCGATGAGGATTACGGCGCACACCAGCGGGAAGATGAACAGGTAGCCGATTACTCCGTAGCCCAGCAGACTGACAACCCACTCCATGCGCGTCCCCCTCTCCTCGGCTCCCATGCTACCATTGACGCGGGCGGCGTCCCGGTGCCACGGGTGGCCGACTCCTATACACACGTTTTTAGCGTGGGAAGCGGTCCCGTTCGACGCTTAAGTCGGGGGTTATAGGAAAAAAGTGTGTCCGATTAGGGGTATTGACACAGGTCAATACCCCTTTTTGATGCGGTAAATCGGGAGGGTGATTTTAGGCTTATAGGACAAAAAGCGTGTAAGCCTCTGCGCGTCATGCCGAAGGACCGCTCGGTCGTCGCCATCTACGTCTTCTCGGCGCTTCGAGAAAAAGTGATGTACCCGCCGGGTTTTCTCGCCATGCGGAGGAGGGGCAGCCCTCGCGCCTCTTTCTAGTAGCGCACCTCAAAGCGCTTGTCGCCCACCAGGGGCTCAATGTCCTCGCGCTCGGACACCACGTAGTGGATGGGGTGGCGCCGGTACTGCTCGAGCATCTGCGAGAAGAACGCTCCCACGTGAGACTCGCTGCCCTGGATCTCTGCGGTGACGGAGCCGTCCAGCTCGTTTTTCACCCAGCCCGTGAGCTCGAGGTTCTTTGCCACCAGAGAGGCGGTCCAGCGAAAGCCCACGCCCTGGACCTCGCCCACAAAGCGCAGGCGCAGCCGCTTGGTGTCGGCGGGGAGCTGGGGCTCCTCCTCGGGCACGGGCTTGGACTCTTTGTGCCAGAACGTGAACATGGCTCCTCCGGCGTCTCGCTATTGGCAATTGATGGTATGCCCCCGCCCGGGGGCCTTGCGGTCCTCTCGTTGCGTACAATAATACCCGCGGCTGAACGCTCACGCACAAGGAGGGACGATGGGCTGCACAAGAAGAGAGTTTCTCGCGTTGGCCTCCGCGGGCACCATGGTGGGACTTGCCGGATGCACGCCATCGAGGCCGTCCTCGCCAACCCAGACGGAAGAGCCAACCGACCCCGAGCCCTCCGTCGACCTCTCCGAGTTTGAGGGCCTGTCCCTTGACGCCTCTGCCTGGCGCCATGACGAGGAGAACGACATCTACTATCAGCTGGGGCTGACGTACTGCAAATCCCCTGCCACGGAGACGTACGAGTCGCTCGCGATCTTTGTCCCGGGCGCCTACTTCACCGCGGAGGAGAACGGCTCGACCTTCTCCTGCACCGTCAACGAGAAGGCCGTCGTGGGCAACTTCACCCCCGCGACCGCGCCGATTCTCATGCCCATCAACACCGGCACGCTCGCGGCGCAGGCGAGTCCCACTGCCTATGACTACGAGGGCCTCGCCCCGTATATGGAGGCGGGCTGCATCTATGTCTACGCGGGCTTCCGCGGCCGCTCCGCGGGCTACGACACCTCCTCCGGGACCGGCGAGCTCTTCCCGGGCGGCTCCCCCTGGCCCGTGGTGGACCTCAAGGCCGCCATCCGCTACCTGCGCTACAACGCGGGCTGCCTGCCGTGCGACGCGAGTCGCGTCTTTGTCTTTGGCTTTGGAGCCGGCGGCGGCGTGAGCGCGGTTCTCGGCGCGTCCGGTGACGCCTCCCTCTACGAGCCCTACCTCGCGTCCATCGGCGCCGTCACGCATGACGCCGAGGGCGCGCCGGTCTCCGACGCCATCTCGGGCAGCGCCTCGTGGTGCCCCGTGACCTCCTTTGACACCGCCGACGCGGCCTACGAGTGGTGCCAGGGCCAGTACGCCGACGATGCCACGCGCGCCGAGGGAACGTGGACCCGCATGCTCTCTCAGGAGCTCGCCGCGTCCTACGGCGCCTGGATCAACGAGATGGACCTGCGCGACGCCGATGACGCGCAGCTCACGCTCGACGAGACCGAGGCGGGGGTCTTCTCGATGGGCTCCTACGCCTCCGCGCTCGTTGGCGTTCTCGACGAGGCCGCAACCTACTTTGTCCAGAACACCACCTTCCCCTACACCTACACGCCCCAGCGGCTCGAGGAGCCCACCTTCCCGGGCGACCCCAACCTTGCCACCACCCGCGCCGCCGACGCTACGACCACCGCACCGACCTCCGGAAGCGTGCCGGCGGACGGCACCGTCGAAGGGGAGGCCGGGGAGGTCCCCGGCGACACCGAGGTCATCAACTCGGGGGAGGCCGAGGGCGAGGCGCCCGCCGAGACCGTGGAGACAACCTCCCAGGTCATGATGCCCGCGGGCGTGGCCCAGGTGCAGTCGACCATCTACGACTCCGCCCAGAGCTACTTTGCCGCCCTCAACGCTGACAGCTGGTGGATCAACTACAGCCACGGCTCCTCGAGCGTCTCTGTCTCCAGCCTGCGCGACTTTTCCCTGCACATGAGGCCGGCAACGCTCGCCGCCTCCCCCTTTGACCTGCCCGACCGCAGCTCCAAGAGCAACCAGCTCTTTGGCATTGGCGAGGAGTCCACGCTGCACTTCGACGCCATGGCGGCAGGGATCGTCGAGAAGAACATGGACGCCTACGCCGAGTGCGAGGACTGGGACCCCGAGTACGAGACCGCCTGGGAGACCGACCTCGAGAAGGTTGACTCCCTCGAGACGAGCATGGAGACCCGCGTCTCCATGATGAACCCGCTCTTCTGGCTGAGCGGCCACTACGAGGGCTACGGCCAGGCGAGCGTTGCGCCCCACTGGCGCATCAACGAGGGCCTCTTTGACTCCGAGACCCCGCTCGCCACGGCCTCCAACATCGTCTTCGCGCTGCGCAAGTATGACGGCGTGGCAGACGTCTCCCACACGCCCGTCTGGGGCCAGGGCCACGTTCTCGCAGAGCGCTCGGGAACGCCCACGGCAAACCTCATCCGCTGGGTCACGTCCTGCTGCGCCGAGTAGGGGGCGCCGCAAGGTGGAGACCGAGAAGCACGAAGGGTCCGGGGCAACCGCCTCGTGCGGCGGTGGCCTCGCGCCGCGTCAGACGCTCTTTGTGGGCATCACGCTCTTCTCGATGTTCTTTGGCGCGGGGAACCTGATCTTGCCGCCGCTGCTCGGCGTCCAGGCGGGCAGAGAGGTGCTCCCCGCCCTCATCGGCTTCTTCGTGACGGGCGTTGGCCTGCCCGTCCTGGGCATTGTCGCAGTTGCGCTCTCGGGCACGCTGCGCGAGCTCGCCGCGCGGGTCCACCCGCTCTTCTCGCGCGTCTTTGTCGCCCTCGTCTACCTTGCCATCGGCCCGTGCCTCGCCATCCCGCGTACGGCCTCCACGGCCTTTGAGATGCTCTCGCCCCTTCTGGGGGACGCCGTCTCGCCGGAGGTCGCGCGCCTCGTCTTCTCTGTGGCGTTCTTTGCCGTGGCCTACGCGCTCGCCATGCGCCCGGGGCGTCTCACCAGGCTGCTCGGCCGCTTTACGGGCCCTGCGCTCATCCTGCTCATCGTTGCCGTCGTGGGTGCCGCGCTCGCCTCGCTTCTTGGCGCCCCCTCCCTGCCGAGCGCCGCGCCCGTCCCGCCCTATGACGGCTCCCCGGCGGTCCAGGGCTTTCTCACGGGCTACCAGACCATGGACCTGCTCGCGTCGCTCACCTTTGGCATCGTCATCGCGGAGAACATCCGCTCCCTGGGCGTCACGGAGCCCGGGGGCGTCATGCGGGAGGTCTGCCGCGCGGGCGTTATCGCGGGCGCTCTCATGATGGCGGTCTACGGCGGCCTGGCCGCGGTGGGCTTTGAGCTGAGCGCCCAGCTCGCCGGTGCCACAAACGGAGCCGCCGTGATCACGGCCTCGGCGACCTCGCACTTTGGCCTGGTGGGGACCGTCGTGGTGGCGGCCATCTTCCTGCTCGCCTGCCTCAACGTGTGCATTGGCCTCATCAGCTGCTGTGGCACCTACTTTGCCGGGGAGCTCCCGCGCGTGTCATACCGCGCCTGCGCCATTGCGTTCGCGGCGTTCTCCTGCGCCGTCTCAAATCTCGGGCTGGACGCCATCCTGTCCTTCTCGGCAACGCTTTTGGGCATCCTCTACCCGCCCGCCATCGTGCTGGTAATCATGGGGATGCTGCGTCGGGTCTTTGGCCGCGCCCCTGCCGCCTGGCCGCTCACGGTGCTCGTCACGGTGGTCGTGAGTGCCGTGACGGGCCTGCGCGACGCCCTCGCGCCCGGCCTCGCGCTGCCGCTCGACCTGCTCCCGCTCTCAGACGTTGGCCTCGGATGGGTGCTGCCTGCCCTTGTCAGCGCCACGCTGGCCGTCGTCTCAGGGCTCTGTGGCCCCGGATGCCCCCGCAACCAGAAAGGATCCATCTCATGAAGCGTCAAGGCTTGGCTCGCTCCGTTCTTCTCGGCACGCTCGCCCTCGTTGTGGCGGTGTGCGTCGTGACGCTTTGCGGCGGCTGCTCTACGGGCGAGAAGGACGAGCCCGCCCCCGCCACCGGCGATGCCTCCGCAGAGGTGGACCCGGACGACCCGTACGCAACCGGGACGCACCACGCCGTCATCGAGGTGGAGGGCTACGGGACGATAGAGGTCACGCTCAACGCCAACGTGGCGCCCATCACGGTCTCCAACTTCTGCCACCTTGCGGAGAGCGGCTTCTATGACGGCCTCACGTTCCACCGCGTGGTGCCCGGCTTCATGATCCAGGGCGGGGACCCGGCGGGCGACGGTACGGGCGGCTCCGACGAGTCCATAAAGGGCGAGTTTGCCGATAACGGCGTGGACAACAACATCCCCCACGTGCGCGGGACCATCTCCATGGCGCGCGCGAGCGACTACGACTCCGCGAGCTCGCAGTTCTTCATCATGCAGGAGACCAACTCGTCGCTCGACGGGCAGTACGCCACCTTTGGCACGGTGACCTCCGGCATGGAGGTCGTCGACGCCATCTGCGAGCAGGTGCCCGTTGCGGACGAGCAGAGCGGCTACGTTGCCGAGGAGGACCAGCCGGTTATCACGAGCGTCACCATCGTGGACTAGGCGCCTTGAGGTCCTTCTCGCCGTCCTGCTTCCTGAAGGTAAACGCAATAAAATACTGGTACATGTGTAAGGATTCAATACTCTATCCGTAAACGGCAGGAAAAAACCCTTTTGCGTGATATACTGGACAAACGTGAAAGGAGTGGCCTATGTATGCCATTGGGGAGTACCTCGTCCATCCCGGTCAGGGAGTCTGCCGCGTGGAGGATGTGACCGAGGGCGCCCAAGCGGTCTACCGGCTTCTGCCCGTGGGGAAGCGTCATCCCGTGCACATCAGCTTCCCCGTTGCCAACGAGGCGCGCCTGCGCCCCGTGCTCTCTCGTGCCGAGGCCGAGCGGATCATCAACGAGTACCCCACCATTGAGGTTGAGAAGTACCAGGCGCGCAACAACTCCCTCGAGGAGGAGCACTACAAGGCCGAGATGCGCGAGGGGACCTGCCGTGACTCGGTGCGCATCGTGAAGACCTTCCGCGCGCGCATGGCGGACCTCTCCTCCCGCAACAAGAAGCCGCCCGTGGCCTACGAGCGCATCCTCAAGGAGGCGCGCGAGCGCTCGCTCTCAGAGCTTGCCGTGGCCCTGGGGTGCACGCCCGATGACGTGGCCATGCTCTTCCAGGAGCGCATGGGGGAGGCGGCGGAGAACTAGCCCGCGCCGCCCTCCGCGCGTTTCCGGTTTGGCACAGTCTCATGTGCGTTCTGCGCCGCACCGCGCGCTCCTTTAGAATGGATGGTCACCGACACGTGCCTACCGCAAGGAGGAGCCATGGCCGCAGACGAGCTTGAGACGAACGAGGGTGCCCCCGAGAGCCGCGCCATCATCACCGTGCTGGGAAGCGACCGTCCCGGTATCGTTGCCTCGGTGGCGGGTGCCCTCTCGGAGCGTCAGGCCAACATCCTGGACATCTCTCAGACCATCCTGCAGGGCATCTTCACGATGACCATGCTCGTCGACCTGGGCTCTGCGAGCTTCTCCGAGCTCAAGGAGCAGCTCGACGCCCTTTCCGAGAGCCTCGGCGTGCAGATCATGATGCAGCGCGAGGAGGTTTTCAGGTACATGTACCGCCTCTAGGCCCAACGGGGTCGGCGGTTTTGGAGCGCGGCGGGACGCGATGCCCACCGCCGAGGAGGTAGCCTATGATTCGCATGCCCAAGGGCGGGGGGTGGCCCATCCTCACGCCCCATGAGACGCCAGCCTTCGATCACATTGCGGACGCCTATCCCATGCCGTCGGTAGGCCTTGGCCTGCCGCCCGCCTCGGACGGCCTCTACCATGGCTACGAGGACGTCGATGTGGTTCCGAGCGAGCTCTACGCAAAGTACGACGTCAAGCGCGGCCTGCGCAACGCGGACGGCTCTGGTGTGCTCGTCGGACTCACAACCATCTCAAACGTCCACGGCTACAACAGGACCGAGCACGGGATCGAGCCGGACGACGGCCAGCTGATCTATCGTGGCTATGGCGTTGACCAGCTCATCACCGCAGCGCAGGCCGAGGACCGCTTTGGCTACGAGGAGGTTGCGTACCTGCTCATTGCCGGGAAGCTCCCCACGCGCGAGGAGCTCGACGACTTCCGCGCCCGCATCGACGCGCGCAAGCAGCTCCCGGAGGGCTACCTGAGCATGTTCCCGCGCGCCACCTACAGCCACTCGATCATGAACGTGCTGCAGCGCGCGACGCTTCTGCTCTACGCCTTTGACCCCACGCCGGATGACACCTCGCCCACGCACGAGATTGACGTGGCGCTCTCCCTGCTCGGCCGCTGGCCGAGAACGGCCGCCGTGGCGCACGCCGCGCACGTGGCCGAGCAGAACGGCGCCAAGCTCATGGTGCCGCCCGTCCGTGAGGGCTATTCCATGGCCGAGACGGTGCTCGACGTCCTCAAGAGCGAGGAGGGCTTCACGCACGAGGAGGCCATGCTCCTTGACGTCATGCTCACCCTTCACGCCGAGCACGGCGGCGGCAACAACTCCACCTTCACCACACGCGTGCTCTCGTCCTCCGGGACCGATGCCTACTCCGCCTACGCCGCGGCCATCGGCTCGCTCAAGGGGCCCAAGCACGGCGGCGCCAACTTCAAGGCCGGCGACATGATCGAGGACGTGGCCGCGCACGTGCGCAACTGGGACAACGACGACGAGGTGGCGGACTACCTCGCCAAGATCCTGCGCAAGGAGGCCTTTGACAGGGCGGGCCTGCTCTATGGCCTGGGACACGCCGTCTACACCAAGACCGACCCGCGCGCGGAGATCATCCGCGCCTATGCGCGCAAGCTTGCCGAGCAGAAGGGCCAGGTCGAGAAGCTCGACCTCATCGCCAGCATCGAGCGGCTCGGGCCTCAGGTGATGCGAGACGTGCGCGGCATCACCAAGCCCATCAGCACCAACATCGACATGTACACCGGTTTTGTCTACTCGATGCTCGGCATCCCGCAGGACCTCTTCACGCCGATCTTTGCCATGGCGCGCCTTGCCGGCTGGACCGCGCACCGCATGGAGGAGCTCTACGGCGCCGGCCGCATCATTCGCCCTGCCTACAACTCCGTGATGCCCCACAGTGGCGAGTACGTGCCCCTGGACGAGCGCCAGTGATGACAAAGGTGACAGGGTAAACCGTCAGGAAACCTGACAGAGGGTGACAAAGGGGACAGGGTTAACTGTCATG
>DXAB01000022.1 GCA_019117265.1 Candidatus Olsenella pullicola | reverse complement strand
TCCTTGATGCGGGCTTGCAGCGCCTCGACGCTGTCAATCGTGGTCGTAACGTTGTCTGCCATGCGTTCCTCCTATTTCTCGGACCGCGCGGGCGACGCATCGCAAACGCGGTCGTACAAAGGACAGGATAGAGATGGGTGATGCTGACGCAACGAGCCATTCCGCTGAAGTATAGCATTTCGGCGGCCGCGCTCGTCGGATAGCGGGCGAGCGCGGCGATTGGGTGCCCAAAAGGATGCTGCCTAGGCCTCCCTGCCGGAGAGGACGCGCAGGACCCAGTCCTTGTCGGTAGTCGTCTTCATCTTCTCGAGCACGGCCTCGTCCTCCAGGATGCGGCAGATGTTGGCGAGGACCTCAAGGTGCTCCTCTCCCCTGCCCGCGATGCCAAAGACGAGGTTGGCGCGCTCGCCGTCAAAGTCGACGCCCTCGGGGTACTGCTGCAGCACCACTCCGGTCTTCTCGACGGCCTCCTTGGCCTCGTTGGTCCCGTGCGGAATGGCGATGCCCATGCCGATGTAGACGCTCGTGAGCCTGTCGCGCTCCACCATGGCGTCGACGTAGGGCTCGCTCACGCAGCCGCGCTCGACGAGAAGGGCGCCAGAGTCGCGAATGCACTGCTCGCGTCCCACGGGCGCAAGCCCGAGCTGGATGTCGTCAGCGGTGATGGTGAGGCTGGGCCGCTCCTCCGCCGCGGGCTCCGGCGCGGGTGCGGGCGTGGTCTCGATGAGCTCGGCGGCGTGGCTGAGCTGCGTGAGCGCCTTGTAGAGGGAGTCGAGTGCGGGGTCATCGAGGAAGTTGTCGATGGTGACGATCTGCGCCGACGGCGCGCTCTTGCGGGCGCGCTCGGAGAGAACGCGCTGGCAGACGACGATGTCTGCGTCCGCGGGGACCGTGTCCACGCTCGAATGCTCAACGGTGAGGTCCGGGCGCTCGGCCTTGATGCGGTTGCGGAAGCGCGTGGCGCCCATGGCGGAGGAGCCCATGCCGGCGTCGCAAGCAAAGACGATCTTGCCGCCCTCGGTGTCCGAGATGACGGCGGCCTCGGCGGTGCCCTTCATCTCTCGCATCTGCTGGCTCGCCTGGTCGATGTCGGCCACCTCCATGGAGCGGACGAGCGGCACGGCGATGGCAAAGGACACGCCCGCGGCGATGGCCACGCCGATGAGGTTGGTGAGAATCATGTCAGAGGGCGACATCGAGAGGAACGCGATGATCGAGCCGGGAGAGGCTGCCGAGGTGAGGCCCGCGCCCGTGAGGCTGAACCACGCGATGGCGGCCATGTTGCCCACGATGGGGGCAATGATGACCTTGGGGTTCATGAGCACGTAGGGGAAGTAGATCTCGTGGATGCCGCCAAAGAAGTGGATGATGACGGCGCCCGGGGCGGACTGGCGGGTCTTGGCGTCCCTGCAGAAGAAGCAGTACGCAAGAAGGACGCCCACACCGGGGCCGGGGTTGGCCTCGAGCATGTACATGATGGAGCGCCCCGTCTCCTCTGCCTGGGCGATGCCGATGGGCGTGAAGATGCCGTGGTTGAGGGCGTTGTTGAGGAAGAGCACCTTGGCGGGCTCGATGAAGATGGCCAGAAGCGGCATGAGGCTGTACTGCACGAGTATCTGCACTCCGCCCATGAGCACGGCGAGAATGGTGGTCATGACAGGGCCGATGACGACATAGCCGAGCATCGCGAGCAGCATGCCGAGGATGCCCACGGAGAAGTTGTCGATCAGCATCTCAAAGCCGGCGGGCGTGCGGCCCTCCATGAAGCGGTCAAACACCTTGATGACCCAGCCCGCAAACGGGCCCATTGCCATGGCGCCCATGAGCATCGTGGTGTCGGGCGCGCCCGCGATGCAGCCAACGACGGCAATCGCGCCGGCGATGCGCCCGCGGTCGCCGCCCGTGAGGTAGCCACCCTGGGCGGCGATGAGGATGGGGATAAGATAGCTCAGCATGGGGCCGGTGATGCTCGCGAACTGCTCGTTGGGAAGCCAGCCCGTCTCGATGAAGAGGGCGGTCAGAAAGCCCCAGGCGATGAATGCTCCGATGTTGGGCATGACCATGCCGCTCAGGAACTTGCCAAACTTAGAGAGACCCTCGCGCACTGACATTGGTCCCTCCTTTCCAAGGCCCGCGCACGGACCCGACGCGTTGAATAGTGTGGGCACTTGCCCGTGACTTTTGTTTCAACGACTTGAATAATACGCTTTCATTTCGACAGGTATGTAAACAACGGTGATTTGCCGCTGAGCGGTGGAAGATTGGCGATAAACGGCAATATTACACCTCTTTTCTTTTTTGGTTTGACAGTTACTCGACTGTTGTTATGATGACTCTTGACTTTTGTTTCAACAGTCTCGACCAATCAAACGAAAGGAGGAGCCATGATTTACACCGTCACGCTCAACCCGGCGCTCGACAAGACGGCAACCGTAGAGGGGCTTGTCGTGAACGAGGTCAACCGCATCACGGAGGTGCGCGAGGACCCGGGCGGCAAGGGCATCAACGTCTCGAAGGTGATCGCCAGGCTCGGAGGGACGAGCCGCGCGCTCGCGCTTCTCGGCGGGACCGTTGGGGAGAAGATCCGCGCCATGCTCTCTGAGGAGGGAATTGACGTCTGGACCTTCGAGGCCGAGGGCGAGACGCGCACCAACCTCAAGGTGGTCGACCCCAAGCTGGGGACCAACACCGACATCAACGAGCCCGGGCCCATTGCGTCCATCGCAACGCTCGATGCCATGCTCGCCGCGCTCGCGGGCGTAGTCGAACGCGGTGACATCGTGGTGCTCTCCGGAAGCCTCCCCAAGGGAGCCCCCGTCGCCACCTACGGGGCCTGGGTGCGGGCCTGCGCGTCTTCGGGAGCGAAGGTCTTTCTCGACGCGGACGGGGCCGCGCTCTCGCACGGACTCGGGGCGCATCCCTACCTCGTCAAGCCCAACGATGCCGAGCTGTCTCGCCTCTGCGGCCACGAGCTCACTGACGTAGCCCAGATTGCCGAGGAGGCAATCAGGCTTGTCAACGGCGGCATCGGGCGCGTCGTGGTCTCCATGGGCGGGGCGGGGGCCGTGCTTGCCGACGAGAGCCACGTGCTTCTTGCCCGCTCGCCCAAGGTGAGCGTGGGCTCGACCGTGGGGGCCGGCGACTCCGTTGTGGCGGCGCTCGCCTATGCGGAGGAGCGCAGCATGGCCCTCGAGGACGCGGCGCGCCTTGCCATGGCAACGGGCGCGGCAAACGTCATGCAGTCCGGCACCCAGGCGGCCGAGCGCGAGCTGGTTAACTCGCTCCTTGACCAGGTGTCGATCGAACCCCTCTAGAAAACCTGACAAGTAACCCTGTCACTTTTGTCATCATGTCGAAAGGAAGCATCATGAAGGCCAAGGCCGTACGTCTGCACGCCGCCAACGATCTGCGCATCGACGAGTTTGAGCTGCCCCCCATCAAGGACGACGAGGTGCTCGTGAAGGTGGTCTCGGACAGCATCTGCATGTCAACGTACAAGTGCGCCACCTTGGGCGTGGAGCACAAGCGCGTTCACGAGGACGTGTCGGAGCACCCCGCGATCATGGGGCACGAGTTTGCCGGCGACATCGTGGAGGTGGGCGCCAAGTGGGCTGACCGCTTCAAGCCGGGCATGAAGTTCACCATCCAGCCCGCTCTCAACTACAAGGGCACCATGTGGAGCCCAGGCTACTCCTACGAGTTCTGCGGCGGTGACGCCACCTACTGCATCCTGCCCGCCGAGGTCATGGAGTGCGACTGCCTGCTCGAGTACACTGGCGAGGCCTACTACCAGGCATCGCTTGCCGAGCCCATGAGCTGCTCGATCGGCGCGTTCCATGCCGCATACCACACGCAGATGGGCGTCTACACCCACGAGATGGGCATTCGCGAGGGCGGCAAGCTCGCCATCGTGGCAGGCGCCGGCCCCATGGGCCTAGGCGCGCTCACCTACGCGCTGCACTGCGACCGGCGTCCGAGCCTCGTATGCGTTGCCGACATCAACCAGGAGCGCCTCGACCGCGCCGCCGAGCTCTTCCCGCCCGAGGAGATCAAGGCCGAGACGGGCATAGACCTCGTCTTCATCAACAACGGGGCCTACGATGACCAGGTGGCGGCCCTGCGCGAGGTCTCCGGTGGCACGGGCTTTGACGACGTGCTCTGCTACGCGCCGGTTGCCCCCGTGGTCACGCTCTCCGACGCCATCCTCGGCCGCGACGGCTGCCTCAACTTCTTTGCCGGACCAACCGACAAGAACTTCAAGGCCGAGATGAACTTCTACGAGGTGCACTACGGCAGCCACCACGTGATGGGCACCACGGGCGGCAACACCGACGACATGGTGGAGTCCCTTGAGCTCACCGCGGCGGGACGCGTTGACCCCTCCGTCATGGTCACGCACGTGGGCGGCCTCGACGCCGCCGCGCAGACCACGCTCAACCTCCCCAAGATTCCGGGCGGCAAGAAGCTCATCTACACGCACGTGAGCATGCCGCTCGTGGCGCTTGACGAGCTTCGCGCATGGGCCGAGAAGGACGAGCGCTTTGCGGGCCTCGCAGACATCGTCGAGGCCAACAAGGGCCTCTGGTGCCCCGCCGCCGAGCGCTACCTCCTCGAGCACTGGACCGCGTAACCTGGCGCGGATGTCAGGGCTGACCGTTTTGTAAAAAGGCGACCTTGCACGAAGGAGGATAGAGCAGAGAAAGCCGGTGCCAATCCCTCCTTCGTGTAAGGTCCGGTCATGCGCCCCTGCCATCAGTCGCGGCAGGGGCGCCGACATGTGCGCATCTGCGCTAAGATGCTCTCATCGAGCAACGAGGAGGTCCAGATGAGCAGCACCATGATCGAGCGGCGCGACGCCATCGCCGCGCTCGTCACGTCCGAAGGCAGCGTCACGTTCAGCCAGCTCAAGAAGGCCTTCCCCGACGTCTCCGAGATGACGCTCCGCACGGACCTCAAGGCCCTCGACGAGGCGCGCCGCATCGTGCGCACCCACGGCGGCGCGCGCTCGGTGGAGTACGTGGTGGGAACCGACGACCTGCTCCTCAACCGCAACACGAGAAACGTTGAGGCCAAGGCCATCATCGCGCGCAAGGCAAAGGAGCTCGTACGGCAGGACAGCACGATCTTTCTCGACTCCGGCTCCACCACCACGGCGCTCGCCCGCGAGCTGGACGACATGAGGACCCTCGTCTTTACCAACAGCCTCACATGCGCGGCCGAGCTCGCCCGTCTGGAGCGCACGCGCACCATCATGATCGGCGGCTCGCTCAACCGCTACAGCCTGAGCATCAACGGGTCAAAGAGCATCGAGGACGTCAGCTCTCTGAGCTTTGACCTGCTCTTCCTTGGCGTAACGTCGTTTCAGTCCTCCTCGGGCTTCGCGTGCGGCTCCGACGACGAGGCGGCGCTCAAGCGCACCCTCATCGCGCACGCCGAGAAGACCGCGGTGCTCATGGACTCCTCCAAGCTGGGACAGAAGAGCACCTTCAAGATCTGCGACCTCTCCGACGTGGACTTCGTCGTCTCCGACGGCAACCTCACCGAGCACTTCAAGAAGTACTGCGAGGAGGCCGAGGTTACCGTCCTCTAGCGACGGGGCGAGCGGTGACAAATGTGATGACAAAGGTGACAGGGTTGACAAAGGTGACAGGGTAAGTTGTCACCATCTCTTGGATGGTGACAACTTACCCTGTCACCTTTGTCAACCCTGTCACC
>DXAB01000184.1 GCA_019117265.1 Candidatus Olsenella pullicola | reverse complement strand
AGTTTGTCAGGTTCCAAAACCTGACAAACTACCCTGTCACCTTTGTCAGGTTCTGTCGGCCAGCGCGGCCTCAAGACGGGCGAGGTCGTCTCTGGTGTCCACGTCCTCAAGCTCCCACTCATCGTACGCCTCCACCAGGCGCACGCGCTCCAAGAGCTCCTCGTGAGCGGCAAGAAGTACGCGCCCACCGGTGTCCCCCCCAAGGTGCGAGAGCGCGGCGAGCGTGTCCGTTGGCCAGAGCACCGGGTTGGCGGGGCGCCCGTGCCAGGACAGCCGCACGATGGCCGTGGGCTCGTGCGTGAGCGCGCGCACGAGCGAGCGGACGCTCCTCTCGCAAAGAAGCGGCTGGTCACCGGTTACAAAGAGACAGCCGGCGCGCTCCCCCAGCGCCTCGAGCCCGGCACGCATCGTGTCGCTCTTGAGCGGGCCCTCCGCGCGCACGCAGCGCACGCCGAGGCGCACGCAGAGCTCCTCGACCGCGTCCCAGCGCGTGACCACCACAACGTCCAGCAGGTCCGGCGGGAGTGCGGAGAGCGTCCGCTCGAGCACGGGAACGCCGGCCAGCGACGCCGTGAGCTTCTCGCCGGGGGCGCCGCCAAAGCGCGCGCCCTCCCCGGAGGCCATGACCACGCAGCCCAGGCGCGCAACGTCGCAAAAGCCCGAGAAGCACGTGGCATAGGCGGAGGAGAGCGCCCGGCGGCTCGTGCGCTCGAAGGCGCGATAGCGCTCGATGAGGTCGCGCGCCTCTGCGGTGAGGCGCGAGCCACCGCCGCCGCTGCCGCCCACGGTGCGCTCCGTCAGCGGGAAGCCAAAGGCCCGCTCCGCGTCGCGGACGATGCGCGTTGCCTTGGTGTAGGCCATGCCCATCTCGATGGCCGCCGCCCGAAGGCTGCCGAGCTCGCCCACGCGTTCCAACAGGTCAACGGGACCGGGCCCAAAGACCCGGCGCCCGTCGTCACCTAGAAGATATGCCCTGAGGTCGGGTCTCATGCCTCCCCATCCCATGTGGCGAAGGGACAGCCCCTTCGTAACCTACCCGCGTACGATGGTACCCGTCTTGCCGGCGATGCCGTCACTCGCACGCTCGAGCAGCGTGATGAGCGAGCTGCGGCCGGGGCCGGACTGCGCAAATGCGAGCGCCGCCTCCACCTTGGGCAGCATCGAGCCAGGCGCAAACTGGCCCTCACCAATGTAGCGCTCCACGTCGGCGGGCGTGAGCTCGTCAAGCCACTCCTGGTTGGGCTTGCCAAAGTTGATGGCGACCTTCTCCACGGCGGTCAGGATCACCAGGAAATCCGCGTTGAGCTGCTCGGCGAGCTTGGCCGCGGCAAAGTCCTTGTCGATGACGGCCGCCGCGCCCTTGAGGTGGTTGCCCTCCGTGGGAAAGACCGGAATGCCTCCGCCACCGCAGGCAATGACCACGTGATTGGTCTCCACAAGCGAGCGGATGGTGTCCAGCTCGACGATTCCCACCGGCTTGGGCGAGGCCACCACGCGACGGAACCCGCGCCCGGCGTCCTCTATGACCTCGTAGCCGCGCTCGGCAATCATGCGGTCCGCCTCCTCGCGGGTCATGAAGGCGCCGATCGGCTTGGTGGGGTTGGCAAAGGCGGGGTCGTCCGGGTCAACCTCAACCTGCGTGAGCACCGTCGCGGCGCCGCGGTCGATCCCGCGGTTGAGCATCTCCTCGCGCAGCGCGTTCTGCAGGTCGTAGCCAATGTAGCCCTGGCTCATGGCCACGCAGACCGAGAGCGGGCACGGAATGTACTTCTCGGGGTCAAAGCGCGTGAGCTGCGTCATGGCCTCCTGGATCATGCCCACCTGCGGACCGTTGCCGTGGGCCACCACGACCTCGTTGCCCTGCTCGATGAGGTCCACGATCGCGCGGGCCGTGTGACGCACCGCCTCCATCTGCTCGGGAAGGTTCTTCCCGAGTGCGTTGCCACCGAGAGCAATGACGATTCGCTTAGACATTTGATATTGCTCCTTATGCCGATAAAGACATGGCGAGAAGGGCGGGCCCCCCATAAGTCAGCGAGCGAACGACTTATGGGCGGCCCTCACCCGAACGAGCGGTTGTTCTACGCCTGGTACCAGCGGTCGCGGCCGCGCTCCTCGAGCGCCGCGAGCGTGGCCACCGGGTCCTTGACCTTCTGCAGGAAGATCATGGCCGCGATGGCGTAGGGCTTGTAGCTGGCCTCCTTGTACATGCCCACGCGGTGCATGTCAAAGACGTCTGCCATGACCTCGCCGTGCTCGCAGGAGACGCCGGAGATGTCGGCGGGCAGCGGGTGCATGTAGATGGTGTCCTGGCCGTTGGCCGTCTTGGCCATGAGGTCGGTCGTGGAGCACCAGTCCTGGTGCGTGGCGTTCTGGGCCAGCAGCTCCTTCTCCAGGGCCTTGATGCCGGCGTCGTCGCCCTCGGCGTAGAGGTTGGTGCGCTTCTCCATGGCGGCATAGGGCGCCCAGCTCTTGGGGATGACGATGTCGGCGCCCTCAAAGGCCTCGGCCATCGTGTTCACCTGGCGGAAGGTGCAGCCGGACTCGGCGGCGTAGGTCTTGGCAGCCTCCACGCGGTCGCCCATGAGGTCATAGCCCTCGGGGTGGGCCAGCGTGACGTCCATGCCAAAGCGCGGCAGCAGCGAGATGAGCGACTGCGGGCAGGAGAGCGGCTTGCCGTAGGAGGGCGAGTAGGCCCAGGTCACGGCAACCTTCTTGCCGCGCAGGTTCTCAAGGCCGCCAAACTCCTCGATGAGGTAGAGCATGTCAGCGGAGGACTGGGTGGGGTGGTCGGAGTCGGACTGCAGGGAGATGAGGGTCGGGCGGTGGTCGAGCACGCCATCCCTATAGGCCTCGTCCACGGACTCGGCGACCTCGGCCATGTAGGCGTCACCCTTGCCGATGTACATGTCGTCGCGAATGCCGATGACGTCGGCCATGAAGGAGATCATCGTGGCGGTCTCGCGGACGGTCTCGCCGTGAGCGATCTGGGACTTGCCCTCATCGAGGTCCTGGAGCTGAAGGCCCAGCAGGTTGGAGGCCTTGGAGAACGAGAAGCGCGTGCGGGTGGAGTTGTCGCGGAAGAGCGAGACGGCAAGGCCGGAGTCGAAGATGCGCGGGGAGATGTTGCGCTCGCGGAGGTTGCGCAGGGCGGCGGCAACCGCGTAGAGGGCGCGCAGCTCGTCGGTGGTCTTGTCCCAGGTGTGCAGGAAGTCCGCGTTGTACATGCCGGAGAAGTCGTAGCCCTTGAGCTCGTCGAGAAGAGCGGAGAAGTCCTTTGCCATGGTTGGTTCCTTTCGATTCATTATCAGGAAATCGCAGGTCAAACAAAGTCAGCGAGCGGCACAGCGTCGAGCCTACTTGATGTCGTTGTCGGTGGCGCCGGCGCGGAAGACGGTGACGTCGCCGGTCTTCTTGGACGGGTCGTAGAGGTTGAGCGCGGCGGTGTAGAGCGCGGCGCAGGTCACGAGGTCCTGCTTGTAGGTGACCTCGTTGGGGGCGTGCGCCTGGCTCTCGGCGCCGGGGCCAAAGCCCACGCACGGGATGCCGTAGCGGCCCTGGATGGAGACGCAGTTGGTGGAGAAGGTCCACTTGTCGGTCAGCGGACGGCCGGTGCGCTTGTCCATGGACGGCTCACAGCCGATGCGCTCCTCGCCGAAGAGGGCGTGGTGGGCGTCAACGAGGGCCTGGACGTGAGCGGCGCTCTCGGCGTTGATCCACGTGGGGAAGTAGGCCTCGGTCTCGTAGACGGTGCCCTTCCAGCTCGGGCGGTCGTACATGTACATGGAGACCTTGACGTCGTCACCGTACTTCTTGACGGCGGGCAGGTCGCGAATCTCCTGGAGGCAGGAGTCCCAGGTCTCGCCGGCGGTCATGCGGCGGTCGATGGAGATCGCGCAGGAGTCGGCCACGGCGCAGCGGCTGGGAGAGGTGTAGAAGATCTGGGAGACGGTGCAGGTGCCGCGGCCGAGGAAGCGCGCGTCCTCGTAGTGCTCGGGGTTGTACTTGGGGTCGAGCATCTTGACGAGGCCCTTGATGTCGGTGGACTCGTCGCAGCCGTTGTTGTTGAGGGCGCGGACGTCGGCGATGATGTCGGCCATCTTGTAGATGGCGTTGTCGCCGCGGTCGGGCGCGGAGCCGTGGCAGGAGACGCCGTGGACGTCCACGCGAATCTCCATGCGGCCGCGGTGACCGCGGTAGATGCCGCCGTCGGTGGGCTCGGTGGAGATGACGAACTCGATCTTCTCGCGCGCGTCCTCCGGGCCGTCGAAGTACTTGTTGACGATGTACTGCCAGCACATGCCGTCGCAGTCCTCCTCCTGGACCGAGCCGACGACCATGATCTTGTAGCCCTCAGGGATGAGGCCGAGGTCCTTCATCATCTTGGCGGCGTACGTGGCGGAGGCCATGCCGCCCTCCTGGTCGGAGCCGCCGCGACCGTAGATGAGCTCGTCGGTCTCGTAGCCCTCGTAGGGGTCGGCCTCCCAGTTGTCGCGGTTGCCGATGCCCACGGTGTCAATGTGGGAGTCGATGGCGATGATCTTGTCGCCCTCGCCCATCCAGCCGATGACGTTGCCCAGACCGTCGACCTCGACCTTGTCAAAGCCGAGCTTCTCCATCTCGGCCTTGATGCAGGCCACGACCTCGCCCTCCTCGCAGGACTCGGAGGGGTGGGAGATCATGGCGCGCAGGAAGGCGGTCATGTCCTTGCCATAGGCCTCCGCGGCGCTCTTGATCTGCTCGAAATCCAGTTCCTTGGCCATTTTGCTTACGTCCTTTCTGACGCTTCCGTTACCAAACACGTGCCGAGAAGTGCCGAGAAGTGCCGGCTCCCCGCCTACTTTGCCCAGGCGCCATCCCAAACGATCTGCTGGTAGCGCTCGGGGTCGGTGTCACCCTCGGTGGAGAAGAGCAGCACCTGGCTGTTCTTGTCGAGACCGAGCGCGTCGCGCAGCTCGGCGTAGTCCGGGTCGGTCATGATGGCGTCGATGACGCCCATGCCCACCGCTCCGGACTCGCCGGAGGTGACGGCAGGGTCGCCCTTGACGGGCGCGGCAAGACGGCGCATGCCGTTGGCGGCCACCCAGTCCGGGCAGGAGAGGAAGGCGTCCGCGTGGTTGCGCAGGATGTCCCAGCCAATGGTGTTGGGCTCGCCGCACGCGAGGCCGGCCATGATGGTCTGCAGGTCACCGCCCACAATGCGCGGGTCGCCGTCCGCGGCAAGCGCGCCCTGGTAGAGGCAGTCAGCGGCACCGGCCTCCATGATGACGAACTTGGGCGGGCACGTGGGGAAGAGGTTGGCAAAGTAGCCCACCATCGCGCTCGCGAGCGAGCCGACGCCCGCTTGGACAAAGACGTGCGTGGGGCGGTTCACCTCAACGGCACGCAGCTGTCCCGCGGCCTCGGCGGCCATGGTGCCGTAGCCCTGCATGATCCAGGACGGGATCTCCTCGTAGCCGTCCCAGGCGGTGTCCTGGACCACGACGCCGTGCTCGGTCTCGGCGGCCTCGGCGGCTGCCATGCGCACGCAGTCGTCGTAGTTGACCTCCTCGATGGTGACCTCGGCACCCTCCTTGGCAATGTTGTCAAAGCGCGTCTGCGTGGAGCCCTTGGGCATGTGGACCACGGCGCGCTGGTGCAGCTTGTTGGCGGCCCAGGCCACGCCGCGGCCGTGGTTGCCGTCGGTGGCGGTGAAGAAGGTCGCCTGGCCAAAGTCCTCGCGGAACTGCTCGCTCGTGAGGTAGTCATACGTCATCTCAGAGACGTCGCGGCCCATCTCCTGGGCAATGTAGCGGGCCATGGCAAAGGAGCCGCCGAGCACCTTGAAGGCGTTGAGGCCAAAGCGATAGCTCTCGTCCTTCACAAAGAGCCCGCCCAGGCCAAGACGCTCTGCCATGCCGTCGAGCTTGGCAAGCGGGGTCACGCTGTACTGGGGGAAGCCGCGGTGGAAGGCCTGCGCCTTCGCCACGTTGTCGAGCGCCATCACCGGCAGCTGCGCGTCCTCGCTCTTGGGCATGGTATTGAGAACCCACTTGATCTTCTCGCTCACGCTTCCTCCTTGCGCCGTGACGGCCGTGCCTCCTGCGTGCCAACTTTTTGTCTGATTACCAGACTAAAAGTTTGTTACTGCATATGGTGGCATATTTCAAGCCTGTTGCAACGGGATTTTTCGTGAGACGGCGAGCGTCCCTTTTGCGGCCGCGAACGGTTGGCGAGAAGGACCACTCCACGACCATCACACGCGACGTTCGTTCTTCTCGGCGGCTACGACGGACGGACGCGCTCGGCGACGAGACGGGCATCGGTGAGCTCAGCGACCCTCATGCGTGCCACCCCACCGGTTGACCTTGGTGACGATCCTGGGTGCCCCTAGGGCGGCCAGCACGTCCGAGAAGCTCCGAGCGATAAGGACCGGATCCTCGTAGACGTTCTCCTGACGAGCCTCGTCAAAGTAGCCCTCGGGACCCTGCAAGAGAACGCTGCCGTACGTGCTCGAGCCCTCGTCGCAGTCGAGCGCCGCAACGCAGCCGCAGCTGTCGAAGATCGGCAGCAGATGCTCCACTATCAGCCCCTCCGCGCGGCAGCATCGATAGACGTCGGGTATGCGCTCGGCGGGAAACCACTCGGAGACCTCGTACTCGTCGCCGTCGGCCGTGACGAGATACGCCCGCAAAGGCGTGACGGGCTCGACATGCGCGGCTGCTACGTCCCGGAAGAGGAAGTCCCGGTACTCGCCGGGCACGGGATGACGGAACTCCCGCTCGACCCAGTCCGCGAAGTCGCTCTCCATGTGCCCTCCCCCGCCTCGTTGACGCATCGCCCCCGCCCGTCCATCTTACGAGAAGAGCGGGAGCTCGACCATGCGGTATGCTTTCGTTCCGTAGGCGCACGAGAGGAGCGCCCGTCCGCGAGGGAGCCGCCATGTCCAACCGCCAGATCGCCCGCTGCGGCGTCTGCATAGCGCTGCTCGCTGTAAGCGCGTGGGTCACCGTGCCACTGGGCCCGGTGCCGTTCACCCTGCAGACCTTTGTGCTGGCGCTGCTTCCCCAGGTCATGCGCACGCGCGACGCGCTCTTCACCGTGGTGGTCTACCTGATGCTGGGTGCGGTGGGCGTGCCGGTGTTCTCCGGCTTTCGGGGCGGGCTCGGCGTGCTCCTGGGACCCACGGGCGGCTATCTCATGGGCTTCGCGGCGGGCATGCCCGTGGCGGGCGCCATCGCGCACACGAACGCGCTGCCGAGAAGGGCGCGCGGCGCGGCGGGCGGAGCCGCGCTGCTGGCGGTGAGCTACGTGCTAGGAACGCTCCAGCTCATGAGCGTCTACGCAATTGACGCTCCCGCGGCGCTGGCCGTGGCGGTGGTGCCGTTCGTGGTGCCGGACGTGGCAAAGGTCGCGCTGAGCGTGGGCGTGGCGGAGCGGATTTGCCGAGCGCTGGGAACGGCGGCGGAGCAATAGCTCGGCGGGCACCCTACGAGAACAGCTCCTCCAGCGTCACGAGCACGCCGTTGCCTCAATAACCTGACAAGAGACGAGCGGGACGCCCAGCCGGCTGGCAATCTTCCCCGTTGAAGAGGTCTTCGTTGTTTTATCCGTTTTCGTTTTTTATATTTTTCGTTTTTCTATCTGAGACGAGGTGCGCACCCGCCCGTTCCATGCAAAAAGCCCGGGGGTCAGCCCCCGGGCCCATGCAAGCTTTCTATCGGAGCCTACACCGTCATGCCGCCGTCCACGGCCAGGACCTCACCCGTCACGTAGGACGCGAGGTCGCTCGCCAGGTAGACGAAGGCGTTGGCCACGTCCTCGGGCTGGCCAACGCGACGCAGTGGTATGCCGGCCGCGATGGGGGCGATCATCTCCTCGGGCAGGCTCGCCACCATGTCCGTGGCCGTGACGCCCGGCGCGACGGCGTTCACGCGGATGCCGCGCGGTCCCAGCTCGCGCGCAAGCGAGATCGTAATGCCATTCACCGCGAACTTGGACATGGGGTAGGCCACGCCGGAGGGCTGACCCATCTTGCTCACCATGGAGCTCGTGTTGATGATGACGCCGCTCTCGCCGAGCACGCGCGACGCCGCTTGGCAGCCGTTGAGGACGCCCTTGACGTTGATGTCAATGATCTTGTCGAACTCCTCGGGCGTGTAGTCGTCGAGCGGCGTGGACTGCGAGATGCCCGCGTTGTTGCAGACGACGTCGAGCCCGCCGAAGTGCTCGGCGACCTCGCGGAAGGCGGCCTCGAGCGCTGCCTCGTCGGCGATGTCCGGCGAGATGCCCATCACGGGCGCGTCGGGCGTCTCGGCGAGGATGGCATCGACTGCCTTGGCCGCGGTTTCCGGCCGGCTCCCGCAGAGCGCCACGTTGGCCCCCTCCTCGAGGAAGCGCTTGACGATGGCGAGGCCGATTCCGCGCGAGCCTCCGGTGACGACGGCGGTCTTTCCCTTGAGCAGCATGGCAATCGCTCCCTTCTACGTGGGGTAGGCTCGGGCTGCCCCCACCCTACCCGGCAAACAGTGACAAGAACCAAGCGGCGGCACGCCCCGTCAGGGCGTCAGGGCCGTCAGGACATGTCGAGCACCGCCTGATACGCCTCGCGGATGGCATCGAGCGCGAGGCGCGGCGCCTCCTTGGCATCGCCCACCACGATGCACGGGATGCCCCGCCCCTCGCACGCCGCCTTGAGGTCGTCGGTCGGACGCGGGCTGGAGCCCACCGCCATCACCACCACGTCGGCAGGCACGTTCTTCTCGGCGCCATCCACCTCCACCGTCACCGAGCCATCCGCGATGGAGGTGCACCTGGCATTGGTGAGGACCGTGATGGGCTCCCGCGCGAGCGACATCTGCGTTGCGGTCTTGCGCATCTCCCCCATCTCAACGAGAATCGCGTCGCGCATCTCGATTACCGTCGACGCGCGGCCCTTGCTGGCGAGGTGCTCGGCGACCTCGATGCCCACGAGCCCGCCGCCGATGATGGCAACGTTGCCCTCGGCGAGCACCGCGCCGGAGAGCACGTCGCGCGCATCGATGACGCCGTCGCCGTTAGCGCCGGGAATGGCCGGCACGACGGACGCCGAGCCCGTCGCCACGATGACGGCATCGGGCGCAACCTCGTCGATCAGCTCGGGCGTGACGGGCGTGTTGAGGCGGATGTCGACGCCGAGGTCCTCCAGGTTCTTGATGGCCATGTCGCACGCGTAGGCGAAGTCGCCCTTACGCGGCGCCACGCCCGCAAGCGCGAACTGGCCGCCCAGACGGTCGGACACCTCGCAGAGAATGGGCGTGCACCCGCGCTTGACCAGGTCCTCCGCCGCCTCGATGCCGGCGATGCCGCCACCTGCGACAAGCACGCGCCGGGGCTCGGCCACGGGCTCAAGCGCCATGGCGCGCTCCTCGAAGAGCGCGGGATTGCGCAGGCAGGTGATGTGCTCGACCTCGGGGTCGGAGAGCGCGCGATAGAAGTAGTCGTAGCAGCCCTGGTCACAGCCAACGCAGTACTTGATGGAGGCCAGCCTGCCCTCCTTGGCCTTGTTGCAGAAGTCGGCATCGGCAAGCTGGGCGCGCGCCATCACCACGAGGTCGGCCTTGTCCTCGTTGAGGATCTGCTCGGCGAGCTCGGGGCGGTTGATGCGCCCGCAGGGCATGGTGAGCATGCCGGTCTCGCGACGAATGCGCGCCGCCGGCTCGACGTTGAAGCCGTTGGGAAGGTCCACCGGGGGCGTCTCGTAGATGAGGGCGGGCGAGAGGATGTTGCCACGCGAGACGTTGAGGACGTCGACCCCGTGCTCGCCCGCGCGCCTGCAGAACTCGATGACCTCCTCGGGCGTGAGGCCGCCCTCGAGGTAGTCATCCTGCCAGCCGATGCGCATGAGAAGCGGCATGGCCTCGGGGATGTTGGCGCGGATGGCGTCGATGCACGCGAGCGGGAAGCGCATGCGGTTCTCGAGGCTGCCGCCCCACTCGTCGCTGCGACGGTTGATGCCGCCGGAGAGGAACGAGTGAGGCAGGTAGGTATGCGCGCAGTGAAACTCGACGGCATCGAAGCCGGCGGTCACGGCACGCGCCGCCGCGGCGCCATAGGCGTCGATGACCTCGTGGATGCGCTCGACCGTGATGCCCGGGAGCGTGAACTCGGAGGACATGGGCATGTCGGAGGGCACGAGCATCTGAGCGGTGGGGTCGCTGCCCACGGCGAGCGCGCCCTGCCAGAGCTGCACGGCAATGTGACCGCCCGCCTCGTGCACGGCGTCACAGAGCTCGGTGAGGCCGGGGACGAACTTGTCCTCCGCGATGGAGAGGAAGCCCCTGGGCGAGCTCGCCGCATCGACGGAGCAGACCTCCGTGGTGTTGAGACCGCAGCCGCCCCTGGCGCGCGCCACGTGGAAGTCGATGAGCTTCTGCGTCACCGACTTGCCGTCTTCGCTCGCCGCGGACTCGTGCGTGCCCATCGCCGACATGACAACTCGGTTGGGCAGCTCGAGCCCTCTAATCGTTATGGGCGAGAACAACCTCTCAAACATGGGCCCCTCCTTGTGGACGTGATGCGCTCCGAACGTGACGCGAAACTGCCCCTACCCTACCCAGCAGGGGGCGAGAGGAACGCGGGGACAGCACATCGTTCGGCATGGGGCGCGACGTCACTCGGCGAACGCGTGGAGCTTGACAGGGATATATCAGAAGAGGCACGCCTCGATGATGTCCTTGCCCCGCAGCGCCTCCATCCATGCGGCGGGAATGGCGTCCGCCCCGTACGCGATGCCCGCGAGCGCCCCGGCAACGGCTGCGGTGGTGTCCGTGTCGTCCGACCAGGTGCCCGCCGGCTGGTCGTGCGTGCCGTGGCCGACCATCCCCGTGCAGGCGAAGCTCCCCCGCGGGCGGAACTCGTACGGCACGCCGAGCGCGTCGCCCACGGCCAGGCCAAAGATCGCGTCACGAAGCGTTGGCATGCACGCCTCCCTCTCCCGGGGCCGCCCGCAGCAGCTCGTGCAGGTACCCAACGAACTCGTCCGGTCCCTCCGGCGGGCAGTGGCCGATGACGAAGGTCTCCGGCGCCGGGTCCAGGCCCTCTATCGTGGCGAGAAGCGCACGCAGTCGCGCGGGATCGAGGTGGCAGACGGACGAGTCGTCGCCGGAGTCGTAGTCCTCGCAGAAGCAGTCACCCACGAAGAGGGTGCGCTCCTCGGGGACGTAGACGAGCGTCGAGTCGTTGGTGTGGGGCGCGTCCGTGGTGATCAGGCGGGCCGTAACTCCGCCGAGGTCAATCGCGAGCTCGTCCTCAAACTCTATGTCGGCGGTCACGACGACGGGGTCCTCCCCGGGCGGGAACTCCTCGGCAAAGCCCTGGGCCGAGCGGATGTCTGCGCGACGCGGGTCGTCCGGGTCCGAGAGGATTCCGCACGCCTCGAGCAGGTGCTCGTTCGTCTCTTTCCGGGCGACCGTGAGGCCGACGACGGCGCTCATGCCAAAGCTGTGGTCCCAGTGCCAGTGCGTGAGCGCAGTGAGGTCGGGCAGCGGGAGGCCCGCAGAGACGAGCCCGCGGTAGAGGTCCGCGACGTGGCGCGGCGAGTAGCCCGCGTCGACGGCGAGCGCGAGGCGGTCCCCACGCACGAGCGACAGCACGGGACGGTCAAGCTCCTCGACGTGCGGGAGAAAGGATATGCGCTCCGACAGGCGAACGAGCGGCATGGCGCCTCCTTGCGTATTTGCCCGAAGTGGTCGAAACCCCGGGACGGCTCTAGAGAAGCAGGTCGTAGCTTCCCTGCTCGATGTTGAACCTCATGTTGCCGATGGTCTGCTCAAGACCGAACGATCCGTTGGACCGGATGACGCTCCGCATGCCGCTGGGCGAGGGAAGAACCTGCGTCATCTGCCCCGACGCGAGGTCAAAGCGTATGGTGCCAACCTGATGCTCGAGATGCATCGCGCCGTCGGAACCGATCACGCTGCGAAAGCCGGTGTCCATGGGTCCCCTCCCGTTCTTCCGACTTGGTCTTAGCTCCAGATTAGCGTAGTGACCGGACGATAATTCCCCTCCGAATCAAAGCGTCGCGGGACCGCCAGCACAGCGCCGACGGCCCCGCCATAAAACACGCTGCCTCTCAAGCTCAGCCGGCCATCCAGCCGCCGTCCACGGGCAGGACGACGCCGTTGACGTAGCTCGCGGCGTCACTGGCCAGGAAGAGCGCCGCGGCGGCGATCTCCTCGGCGCTGCCGGGTGCGGGCGCGCAGTCCAGGACCGGCTTGATGCGGCCGTATCCCGCCGGGTTGGGGACGCCCATCGACATGGCAATCTCCGTCACGATGCCGCCCGGCGCGATGCAGTTCGTGCGGATGTCATCGGCCATGTACATGTAGGCGGTGTTCTTGGTGAGCGAGATGAGGGCGGCCTTGGAGGCGCAGTAGATGGCGCCCGCGCAGCTGCGCATGCCGCCCACGGAGGCCACGTTGACGATCGAGCCCTTGGTGCCGGAGGCCTTGAAGGCGTTCACCGCGGCGCGCATGGCGGCAAGCGGGCCGTAGACGTTGACGGCCATGACCTGCTCGTACTTCTCGTCCGTGGCGTCGCCCACCGGGGACATGTCGTCCATGATGCCGGCGTTGTTGACGAGGATGTCAAAGCCGCCGAAGGTCTTCTGGGCAAAGTCGATCATGCCCTCGTTGACCTCGCGCGAGGAGACGTCGCCGGGATAGACCGCAACCTCGCCCGGGGCGTCTGCCAGGCTCGCCGCCAGCTCCTCGAGGCGCTCCTTTCGCCGCGCGACGGCAACCACCTTGGCACCCTCTCGGGCGAAGAGCTCCACGATGGCATGCCCCATGCCCGACGACGCGCCGGTGACGACCGCAACCTTGTTCTCGAGCTGCATGTTCTTCCCCTTCTGCCATCGCGCGCCGGATGCGCGCCGCTGCTGTTTACTTACCGCGCGGGAGGGCCGGCGACAAGGACGCTGCGGCAGGCGGAAACACGTCTTTCGGCAGATGGGCGAGAAGGACGTGGGACGTCAATTGGATGCTGTCATTGGCGTCATAGCACAAGCCATCGGCACTACGACATTTACTACGACATGGGATGTCACAATACACGCCACTGCCCGTCTTTCGCGAGCCCTCACGCACGATGCAGCCTGCCTCACGGAGCTCCTTGAGTGCACGCTGAATCTGTCTTGCACTCAGGCCCAGCCCCCGGCAAGGCTCCCCGCCGTATGTTCAGGTGACTCTGACACGTCTTCGAGGACTCTGCTAGCTGTTGTTTGCCAATAGGTTGTTTATTTGGTCGCATCCCGCACTTTCACTATAATCTTCTCAAATCCGGAGTCGATTCCGGATTTGAGAAGATTTGGAGGCGAGGCATGTATATCAAGCGAGCGCTCGAGT
>DXAB01000021.1 GCA_019117265.1 Candidatus Olsenella pullicola | reverse complement strand
GAAAGAGTACGGGAGGGGGTCTAACCTCGTTTGACGATCGGCCGAGGCCGGTGGGGCCTTGGCCAAAGGTTGGGAAAGGAGAAGGAATGCGTACGTACACCAAGCTCCTTGCTACGGCGTTTGCCGGTGCGCTGGCTCTGACCATCGCCCCGACGTTTGCGCTGGCAGAGACCTGCGATGGGGGCGATGCCTGCGATCACGTTGCCGCAATCGGCGAAGAGCACTACGACACCCTCAACGATGCGGTGGATGCGGTTGAGAAGGGCGACACTATCACGCTGATTGCGGACGTCCCTGACGCTACGGGCATTTCCGTTCCTGGGGGGTCCGAGTTCACCATCGATTTTGATGACCACACCTATACGCTAACCGGTCCCGGCGCAGGCTCCACCAATACCGAGACCAATGCCTTCCAGCTGCTGAAGGGCTCGACGATCACGTTCAAGGACGGCACCGTCAACGTGGCGCCCAACGCCAACGACATCAAGCGGTTGGTTCAGAACTACGCCAACGTTACGTTTGAGAACATGACGTTTGATGCCACCAATCAGGTTGGCGGGACTGACTTCGCCCTGAGCTTTAACTGCGGCAACGTTACCTTCAAGGGCGATACGAACATTGTGGTCGGCAAGGATGCAACGGCCTTTGATGTTTACTATTGGAAGGGCTCTTACGAGGACGGCGTTTCCGTAACGTTTGACGATAGCTACACCGGCTCTGTTGACGGTGTCGTCCTTTACGATTCCGTTGACCCCGAGAAGGCTGCTCTTACCATCAAGGGCAACGGAACCTTTGGCGGTGTCGAGAAGAGCGAGACCACGACCAACGGAGCAACGGTTGCCATCTCCGGCGGCACCTTCACGACCAAGCCGGCTGATGAGTTCCTCGCCGAGGGCTTCGTTCCCTTTGAGGACGAGGACGGCAACTTCACCGCCGTCTCCGAGGACAAGGTCCACACCGTGACGATCGAGGGCAGCGAGCCCGTTGAGGTTCTCGACGGCACCACCGTTGCCAAGCCCGCCGACCCGACCGCCCGCGCTGGCTACACCTTTGCTGGCTGGACCGTTGACGGCAAGGCGTACGACTTTGCCACGCCCGTGACCTCCGACCTTAAGATCGAGCAGTCCTGGACGCTCAACGCTCCCAAGGTCACCATCACTCCGAGTGCTGAGACCCTGGCCAAGGGCGAGACCATTACCCTTACCGCCAAGGCCGAATCCGATGCTGCCGTGACCTTCGCCTTTGAGTGGGTCAACGGTGCTGTTGACAAGGCCGGCTCCGCCGCTACCGCTGCCAGCACCGCCACCGGCTCGCTTCAGGTTAATGCTGCTGGTACCTACAGCGTTAAGGTGACCGCTACGGATGCCGATGGCCTCACCGCTACGGCTACAGCGTCCATCGACGTGACCTCTGCCGTTGAGAACGTGACCATGTACCGCCTGTACAACAAGTACACCGGTGAGCACTTCTACACCTCCAACACGGTCGAGCGCGAGGTGCTGATTGAGGTTGGTTGGAACGACGAGGGCGTTGCCTGGACCGCCCCCGGCTCCGGCGACCCGGTCTACCGCCTCTTCAACCCCTACGCTGACGACCACCACTTCACCATGAACGAGGAGGAGTACGAGGCCCTGCAGAAGCTCGGCTGGCAGGCCGAGGACGTCGCCTGGTACTCCGCTGACAAGGACGACGAGGGCGCCCAGCCGCTCTACCGCCTCTTCAACCCGTTCGAGGAGACCGCGACCCACCTCTACACCGCCGATAAGAACGAGTACGACGTGCTCGAGACCATCGGTTGGAGCCAGGAGGGCATCGCCTGGTACGGCCTGAACGTCACCGATGATGACGCCACCGACGAGCCGACCACCGACGTTGACGAGCCCGCTGCCGACGAGGAGCAGACCACGACGGACACCGAGAAGCCCGCCGAGGACAAGAAGCCCGCGGAGGAGCAGCCCGAGACCGACGCCGACGCCAAGTAGCGCCTGCGCCACAAGCACCACCTATGAGGGGCGGCCTTCGGGCCGCCCCTTTCTTCTCGCCGGGGTACTTCTCGCCTGCGGTAGAATCTATGTCACATGCATCGCAAAACCGCCGAGGAGGCCGCCATGATCGATCGCTACACCCGCCCCGAGATGGGCCACATCTTCTCCCTGGAGAACAAGTACCGCATCTGGCAGGAGATTGAGGTCCTGGCCTGCGAGGCGCACGCCGAGATGGGCAAGATTGGCATCACCAAGGAGGAGGCTGCCTGGATCCGCGAGCACGCGGACTTCAACAAGGAAGAGGTCGACGCCATCGAGGCCGTGACCAACCACGACGTCATCGCCTTCCTCACCAACATGGGCGAGTACATCGACCGCGACGTCCCCGAGGGCGAGCCCAAGCCGTCCCGCTGGGTGCACTTTGGCATGACCTCCTCCGACCTCGGCGACACCGCCCTCTGCTACCAGCTTGTCCAGGCTACGGACATCCTCATCGAGGACGTGAAGAAGCTCGGCGAGATTTGCCGCCGCCGCGCCTTTGAGGAGCGCGACACCCTCTGCGTGGGCCGCACGCACGGCATTCACGCCGAGCCCATGACCTTTGGCATGAAGTTCGGCAGCTGGGCGTGGGAGCTCAAGCGCGACTACGACCGCCTCAAGGACGCCCGCGCCAACGTGGCCTTTGGCGCCATCTCCGGCGCGGTGGGCACCTACTCCTCCATCGACCCCTTCGTCGAGGAGTACGTCTGCGAGCACCTGGGCCTTGTCCACGACCCGCTGTCCACGCAGGTCATCTCCCGCGACCACCACGCCTATCTCGCCGGCGTCCTGGCCACCACGGCGGCCACCTGCGAGCGCATTGCCACGGAGATCCGCAACCTCCAGAAGACCGACACCCTGGAGGCCGAGGAGCCGTTCCGCAAGGGTCAGAAGGGCAGCTCCGCCATGCCGCACAAGCGAAACCCCATCACCGTGGAGAAGGTCTGCGGCCTCTCTCGCGTGGTGAAGGCCAATGCCCAGGTTGCCTTTGACAACGTGGCGCTCTGGCACGAGCGCGACATCTCGCACTCCTCCGCCGAGCGCGTGGCGCAGGCCGACAGCTTCATCGCCCTTGACCACATGTTCCAGTGCCTCACGCGCATCGTGGACGGCCTCATCCTCTACCCGGCGCAGATGCTCGCCAACCTCAACAAGACGCGCGGCCTCATCTACTCCTCCAAGGTCCTTCTCGCCCTCGTCGAGACGGGCATCACGCGCGAGGAGGCCTACGCGATCGTGCAGGAGAACGCCATGGCCACGTGGCGCGAGGTCCAGCAGTGTGCCGGCGGCACGACGTTCCGCGAGAAGCTCGAGGCTGACCCGCGCTGCACCGCGCCCGCCGAGGAGCTGGACGCCATCTTCGACCCGCGCGCCTTCCTCACCCGTGCCGGCGTAGTCTTTGACCGTCTGGAGCAGCTCAGCTTTGAGTGAGAAACCAAGAAAAGCGCTCTCGTGTAGCGCCGCGGCAGTTGGATTTGAAAAAACCGCCCTCGTGTAGCGTGCGAGGGCGGCATAATTGCGGTGCGATCCCGCGCGCAAATCTGCCAACTGGCCTTTTGATGTCTACGGATGCTTGCAGTCCGGATATTCACGATGCACGAAGAGGCATTTTTGGTCTCAGAAGGCGCGGACGCTACACGAAGGGCGTTTTCCAGAATATGAGGACCCGTCACGCTCTTGGCGTGTGCCGGGTATACTGCTGTGGAACCTAATTTGAGGGGAGAACCATGCACTTTGACTACACGCCGCGCGGCGTCTGCTCGCGTGCCATCCACATCGACCTCACCGATGACGGCAAGACCATCGAGGAGGTCTCCTTTGAGGGCGGCTGCAACGGCAACCTCAAGGCCGTGAGCAAGCTCGTGAAGGGCCACGGCGTCGACGAGATCGTGTCCATTCTCGCGGGCAACACCTGCGGTCCCCGCAAGACCTCCTGCGCCGACCAGCTCTCGCGCGCTCTCACCGAGGCGGCTGCCGCAGCTCAGCAGGCCTAGAGCGCCATGCGCCCGCCCAAGCTCACACGAAGGTCCTTTCTCAAGACCGCGGCCGCCGGCTCTGCCGTTGCTGCCTCGGTGAGCATCCTCGCGGGCTGCACCCACGAGGCGGAAGAGCCCACGGGCGACCCCGTGGTCGTGGACGAGGACTCCGCGGAGGACATACTCTCCACGTTTGAGGAGGCAGACGCGCCCCTCGAGGTGGAGAGCACCTGGTCCATCCCGCTGGGAAACGTCCTTCACCCGGGCGAGGGGTCGTGGATTCCCGTGACAACGGCGGGCTCCTCGGCCACCCCCATGGTGAAGGCCTCCGCCCTCTCCCTCGAGACGGGCCAGCTCAGCGAGGTGGTTCCGCAGCCCGTTGAGGACCGCACCACCAACGTCATTTATGACGTGCGGTGCTCGGACTCCGTCTTTGCCTGGATAGAGCTCGACTACACCTCGCGAAGCTGGAAGCTCTACGCCTCCTCCTTTGCGAGCGGCGCCCTCACGGGCGAGACCACAACGCTCTGGGAGGGCGACTCCAACTTTGACCCGGCACCCTTTGCCGTCTCCGGCCCGCACGTGATCTGGCAGGTCCAGCCCTCAACCTCCGGCACCCGCACCTCGGAGCACTCCTTCTGCTACCTCTGGCATGCAGGGGACGCCGAGGCCAAGGCGGTCGTGGAGTCGTTTGGCCGCTTTGCCACGTGGCCGCAGGTCTCGGGTGACGCGGTGGTTCTCGCCCCGCGCGTGCGCAGCGACTCCGTGGTCTACTACGGAGTGACGGCCTACTCCCTTTCTGACGACCTCTCCACCCAGCTTGACCAGCTCGTGATGCCCCAGAACGTCCGCCCCTTCCGTGCCACGCGCGTGGGCGAGCGCTTTCTGGTCTCGGTTGAGGCGAGCTACAGCGCGGGCGGGCTTCTCGGCCAGATGGGCACCTACATTGGTACGGCGTCAGGGGGCTTTGCGCGCCTCAACCGCGAGCCGTCGGAGTGCGGCTGCGGCAAGGGCGACCTCTTCATCATCAAGAGCAACGCAACGTATCTGACGGTTGACCTCGCCAACAAGCGCCTCTCCAGTCTCCCCTCCGCAGACCGCATCGTCGACTACGGGGAATACCCAGCTCGTACGGGAGAGTGCGACCTGTTTGTGACCTTCTCGACGGTCAAGGACCAGGACACGGGATACCCCGCTTCCGTAACGGTACGTACCTTCCGCCTGTAAGCCGGATTCGTCCGACGGCGGGTAGGGTAAACTAAATGCACGTACGGACCGCGCTTTGGCGCCAAGACGCAGACCACAAGGAGGCCCCTGATGGCTTCGGACGAGAAGAAGATTCTGCTGGTTGAGGACGAGAAGGCCATTCGTGACGCTGTCGCGGCCTATCTCGAGCGCGAGAACTACATCGTGCGAGGCGTGGGCGACGGCCAGAGCGCGGTTGAGGAGTTTGAGAAGCACACCTTCGACCTCGTGATCCTTGACCTCATGCTCCCCAAGCTCTCGGGCGAGCGCGTCTGCCGCGCCATCCGCGAGACCTCCAACGTGCCCATCATCATGCTCACCGCCAAGGGCGAGGTCGAGGACAGGATCATAGGCCTCGAGCTTGGCGCGGACGACTACCTCATCAAGCCCTTCTCGCCGCGCGAGCTGGTTGCCCGCGTGCGCGCGCTGCTTCGCCGCGCCCACACCGAGGCGGAGCCCGCGCTCGAGGTGCTCGACTTTGGCGACCTCGTGATCGACATCTCCGGACACAAGGTCCTCGTGGAGGGCAAGGAGGTCGACCTCACCGCCTCGGAGTTCAAGCTGCTCACCACGCTCGCGCGCTACCCCGGACGCGTTTACACCCGCATGGAGCTTGTCGAGAAGGTCCTCGGCTACGACTTTGAGGGCTACGAGCGCACCATTGACTCCCACGTCAAGAACCTTCGCGCCAAGCTCGGCGACGATCCGCGCAACCCGCGCTGGCTCTACACGGTCCACGGCGTGGGCTACCGCTTTGAGGCGTCCGAGAAGGCTGCCGACGGCTCGTCCAAGTAGCCCCTCATGTCGGCGCGCTTCGTAACGGGCGGCGGCGCTCGCGAGGACGGACCCGGTCAGGGGGGCTCGCCCTCCTCGAGCGGCTCGTGGAAGACGATTAAGAGAATCCCCAAGGGAGGCCGCCCGTATGCGACGAGCCTCACCTTTGCCTTTGCCCTCACGGCGATCATGACCGCCCTCGTGCTGGTGGCGGTTCTCGGCGTTGTGTGGGAGGGTCAGTTCGTGGCCTACACACGCCGAAACATGCAGGCCATTGCCACCTCAACGGCGCAGACCATCTCGGACCTCTATGCGGCGGAGGGCGAGTTCACAGAGAGCGTCATCTCCGCGGCGGAGTCCGCCTCCTCCGTGTCCTCGGACATCGTGGTGCAGGTGACGGATGCCGAGGGCAACGTCCTCTACGATGACACGTGGGCCACGGGGGACGCCGCCCCCACAACCGGGAAGAAGACCGAGGCCAATCCCGTCCCCACTTCGCGCGAGGCCGTGGTGAGCGCGCCCATCGTCGCGCCAAACGGCAACGTCGTGGGAACCGTCCGTCTCTGGGCGCTTGGGTCCGACGCCCTGCTCACCAAGAGCGACTCAGCCTTCCGCGCAAACTCCTACAGCGCCATTGCCACGGCCGCGGCCATAGCCGCCGTGATTGCGTGCGTGATCGGCTACTTTGTCTCGCGCGGCATCGCCCGGCCCATCCAGCGCATCACCTCGACGGCAAAGCAGATCAGAAACGGAGACCTCACCGCGCGCTCCGGCGTCACGGGCTCCGACGAGGTGGGCCAGCTCGGCGAGATCTTTGACGACATGGCGAGCACCATCGAGCGTGACCTCAAGCTTGAGCACCGCCTCACCGGTGACGTTGCCCACGAGCTGCGCACCCCGCTCATGGCGCTGCAGGCCACCGTGGAGGCCATGCAGGACGGCGTGCTCCCGGCGGACGACGAACACTTCGAGACCGTTGCCTCCGAGGTTCGCCGCCTCTCTCGCCTCATCGACGCGATGCTTCGCCTCTCTCGCCTGGAGAACGGCACAACAGAGATCAAGATCGAGAAGACCGACATGGTCTACCTCGTGAAGAGCCTCGTTTCCGCGCAGCATCAGCTCTTCCATGAGAGGGGCCTTCACCTGCGCTTTGTTGACG